>JAUIEH010000018.1 GCA_030428405.1 Alphaproteobacteria bacterium | reverse complement strand
GGCGCGCGCGATTTCGTCCTGACCCTGTTCGAGAAACGCACCCGCGCCGAAGATGTCGCCCGCCAGCTCGCATTGCTGGCGCATTGGGCGAATGACGGCCTGCCCGCGCCGCAGCCCCTGCGCCGCAGCGACGGCGAATTTCTCGGAATACTCTGCACGAGACCGGCCGCCGTGCTCGAATGGCGACCCGGCGCCTGGCCGCGCTCGCCCAATGTCGAACAGACGAAAAACGCTGCGCGCGCGCTGGCCCGCATGCATGGGAGCGCGCGCGGCTTTGATAATCCGCCGCCGCATCGCTTCGGCCCGCCGACCTGGCGCAATTGGCTTGAGCAATGCCGCGAAGGCGCGCGCGCCGATGAGACCGTCCATCAGGCTTTGATCGCCGATCTGACGACCGAGCTGGACGCGCTCGATACGCTGTGGCCGCACGACCTTCCGTCAACGACCATTCACGGCGATTACTTCCCCGACAATGTGCTCTATGTCGGCGACCAGGTGACGGGCCTGATCGATCCCTATTTCGCGGGCCAGGATTTTCGCGCCTACGATCTCGCCGTCGCAATCAATGCCTGGGGCTTTGACGGCGAAGGCGTGTTCAAGCCCGACATCACGACGGCGTTCGTGCGCAGCTATGATGAGGCCGCCCCATTGAGCGCGCAGGAACGCGACGCCTTGCCCGCCTTGTGCCGAGGCGCGGCTGCGCGCTTCACGCTTTCGCGCCTGCACGATCTTGTGTTCATCAATCCGGACTGGGTTTTCACGCCGAAGGATCCCGCAGCGTTTCACCGCAGGCTCGACCTTCACCGCCAAGCGCGCGATTGCAGCGTCTACGGACTTTAGCGCAAACGCCTCAGCCCAGCTTCGCGCCAGCGAATTCCCTCAAACGGGCTGCGACGGTCTCCGCATCTGCGGGCGCGCGTTCGAACGTCTCCGTCAGCTCGGCAAGTGACGTCAGCGCCTGCGGCGTCTGCGGACGCACGCCCGCGCCGGCGAGCACGGCGTCGGGAAATTTGGCCGGGTGCGCGGTCGACAAGATGACGGTCGGGCCTTCCAGAAACGGCGCGCGCGCAGCGGCCGCGAGCGCAACCGAGGTATGCGGACAAGGCAGAAATCCCGTGCGTTCAAAGGTCGAACGCATGGCGGCGTCAGCCTCTGATTGCGCGATGGAGACCGCGTCGACCTCACGGCGCAGCGCCTGAAGCAGCTCATCCGGCAAGCTCGTGCGCCCTTGCGTCTCAAAGGCTGCAAAAAGGGTCCGCGTCGCCTCGCCATCGCGATCGGAGGCTTCGAAGATCAGACGTTCGAGATTGCTCGGCGCCTGTACGTCCATCGACACGCTCGCCGTTTCCACCGCCGGCTTGCGCGCATATTCGCCGGTGTTCAGCGCATGCGCCAAAGCGTCATTGTCATTGACGGCGGCGAGAAGCCGCACGCCGGCAGCCCCCATGCGCCGCGCCGCCCAACCGGCGAAAGCGTCGCCAAAATTTCCCGTCGGGACAACGAAACGGACGGGGCCGCCGCCCGCGCCGAGCGCGGCGATTGTCGAGAAATAATACGGCGCCTGCGCGCAAAGCCGGCCCCAATTGATCGAGTTGACCGAGGACACTCTGCGGCCGACGCGCAGTCCCTCATCCGCGAGCAGTCCGCGCATAATGCGCTGGCAGGCGTCGAAATCTCCGTCGACGGCGATATTCAGCACATTCTCGGCGCCCGTGGTCGTCATCTGCCGGCGCTGGAGCGGTGAGACGCGTTCATGCGGATGCAGCACGCCCAGGGCGACACCCGGCGCGCCAGCGAAAGCCCGCGCGGCGGCCGCGCCTGTATCACCGCTTGTCGCCGTCAGTAGGAGGAGTTTTTCACCGGATTGCGCCAAAGCCTCGGATATCAGGCGCGCGATCAGCTGCATCGCCACGTCCTTAAACGCCAGCGTCGGACCGTGATATAGCTCGAGCACGAACAATCCGGCGTCAAGCTGGGTCAGAGGCGCGACAGCAGGATGATTGAACCCGGCATAAGTCTCCTCGATGCAAGCGCGCAGACGCGCATCGCTGAACGCTTCGCCGACAAATTCGCGCATCACGCTGAAGGCGATGTCGGTGAATGGCGCAGTCGCGTTGCGCGTCAGAGCACCGACCTCAAAGCGCGGCCAAGAGGTCGGTGCGTAAAGTCCGCCATCGGGCGCAAGGCTTTCCAAAAGCACCTGATTGAAGCTGACGCCATGCGCCCCGCCTCGGGTCGAAACATAAGACGAGGTGGCTGCGCGCGGCGGCGCGCTGGGAGAAGCTTCAGAGTTCATGACGATCCAGGCAGATGAGGTTTAGGGCAAATTATCCCAAATTTCGAAAAATTTCGCGACAACCAATCACGGCGCTTGCCATTCCCGCGATGCTGCGGCATAAATCACCTTAGAAATACGCGCCGATTTGAGCTTCAGCTTGCGGGCGCGGAAGAAATGCAGCTAAAGCGGAGCGTCGACAAGGCCCCTGGCGGTCACAATATTTGCAGTCGGCGTTTTGTGCATTCCCTCCGCCCATAAGCCGGTTACACGCGGCGCGTCCTGAACAGGAGCGCGCGATGACGGCGTCGTCGGCCACAGTGCTGGAACTCGAACCATCCGCCTGCCGCGCGGAATGGTCCGGCCACGACTTTTTCGCGCCCATTCCCGCTGGCTGGCGCCTGCAAAGCGGCGAAGCGCTGACCGATCGCGCCGTCAGCGCGCGCCTGACGGGACCGGAAAGCGCGCCAGTGATCGCAGCGCTTGGCGGCATCTCGGCCACGCGCTTTGTATGCGAAGACGAAACCCATTCCGGCTGGTGGCGCGCGATTGCGCGCGCGGGCGGCGCGCTCGATACGGACAAATTTCGCGTTTTGTCGATGGACTTTGCGCCACTCGACGCCGCGTGCTGCGTCGACATCGCGCCTGAAGATCACGCCCGCCTGCTCGCGCTCGCCATGGACGCTGCGGGCGTTGAGCGCCTTCACGCCTTTCTTGGCGCGTCTTATGGCGGCATGGTCGCGCTGGCTTTCTCGCGGCTTTATCCCGAGCGCGTCGGCGCGCTGATCGTCTTGTGCGCGGCTCACAGGCCGCACCCGATGGCGACGGCTTTGCGCGGCGTGCAGCGGCGCATCATCGAATTCGGCCTAGCCCATGATGCGCCCGAGGACGGCGTTTCACTCGCCCGCCAGCTCGCCATGACGACTTATCGCTCCACGGAGGAATTCGGCGCACGCTTCGAGGCCGGTCTTTCCGGCCCGAGATCGCAAGCCTGCGACTATATCGTCGCGCGGGCGGAGAACTTTGCGCGCGCCATGTCGGCTGAGCGCTATCTGAGCCTGTCAGCGGCGATCGACCGCCACGACGAAGACCCAAGCGCCATTACAACGCCAACGCTCGTGATCTCGTTTGAAAGCGACCAGCTCGTGCCCGTCAGCGACGTCGAAGCGCTTGTCGAGACGCTCGCCGGCCCCGCCCAGCTTCACGTCATCGACGCCGTCACCGGCCATGACGCCTTTCTCGCCGAACCACATCTTATCGACGCGCTCTTGCGCGCACGCCTTCAGGAGCTTTCATCATGACTGAGGCATACCGCCGCGAAACCACCGCTGCTGCGCGCGCTGTGGGCGCTGACCCGGGCCACCGCGCCGTCGCGCCGCCGATTCATCTGAGCGCGACCTATCGCTGGGAAGACCCGCGGATCA
The DNA here is from genome assembly GCA_030428405.1 of Alphaproteobacteria bacterium. Taxonomy (GTDB): domain Bacteria; phylum Pseudomonadota; class Alphaproteobacteria; order Caulobacterales; family Maricaulaceae; genus JAUIEH01. The sequence continues at coordinate 11,630 of JAUIEH010000018.1, read as the reverse complement.
AACCGTCATACGACTACGGACGGTCCGGCAACCCGACGCGCACGGAGCTGCAGGGCGCGCTCGCCGAGCTTGAAGGCGCGGCCGGCTGCGTTGTCTCCGGCTCCGGCATGGCCGCGATTGATCTGACCTTGTGTCTCGTGCCCGCCGGCGGCCGCGTGATCGCGCCGCATGATTGTTATGGCGGCACCTATCGCCTCTTCGAGGCGCGCGCGCGCAAGGGCCAGTTCGACGTCGCATTCGTCGACCAGACCGATGACGCCGCATACGAACAAGCGCTGCAGGGCGGCGCTGACCTCGTCCTGATCGAGACGCCCAGCAACCCCTTGTTGCGCATTGTCGACATTGAGCGCCGCGCGGCCCAGGCCAAGGCGGCGGGCGCGATCGTCGTCGCCGACAACACTTTTCTTTCGCCCGCGCGCCAACGTCCGCTTGAGCTTGGCTGCGACATCGTCGTGCACTCGACCACTAAATTCATCAACGGCCATTCCGACGTGGTCGGCGGGGCGACGCTCGCGAAAGACGCCGCCATCGCCGAAGAGCTGGCCTGGTGGGCCAACTGCACCGGTGTGACCGGCGCTGCGTTCGACAGCTATCTGACATTGCGCGGTCTACGGACATTATTCCCCCGCATCGCCGCGCAGGAAGCCAGCGCCGGCGTCATCGCCGAGCGGCTCCACGCCGATAAGCGCGCGGCGCGCGTTTATTATCCGGGACTGAAGAACCATCCCGGCCACGACACCGCCGCGCGCCAACAATCCGGCTTCGGCTCAATGCTCAGCGTCGAACTTGGCCCGGAGGTCGATCCGATTGAGTTCGTCAAAGCGCTGCGTCTCTTCACCATTGCGGAGTCGCTCGGCGGATTTGAAAGCCTGGTCTGCCTGCCCGCTGCAATGACGCATGCCAGCATGTCGCCGGAAGCGCGTCGGACGGCCGGCATCAGCGAGACGCTGATCCGCTTCTCGGTCGGACTTGAGCATTGCGACGACTTGCTCGCCGATATCGATCAGGCGCTCGCGGCCGCCGCCCGCGGCGCGCCGGCTTATGCGTCTACGGAGCAATACGCTGCAACGGCTTGTTCGGGCTGAGCCTAGAGCTGGTCGAGTTCGTCTTCGAAGCGCACGGCCTCGGCGCGCAGCCAGTCGGCGAACACGGAGGCCTGCGCGGAAAGGCGGCGCGCGCGCGACCAGATGAAATGATAGCCGGCCTCGAGCGCGAGCGCGCCCTCTGCGAAGATGGTCGCCAGCCGGCCGGCGACCACGTCGTCATGGGTCAAAGCGCGCCGGCCCAGCGCGACGCCCGCACCGGCAATGGCCGCATCCAGCGCGAGCGCGCTCTGATCGAAGCGCGCGCCATGCGCAGCGTCCACGCCAAAGGCGCCTCGGGAGGCGAACCAATCGCCCCAGTCGGCGCCATCTTCCCGGCTTTCCGGGGACAGATCGTGCAAGAGCCGTACGCCGTCGAGCGCAGCGGGATCGTCGAGTCCCGCGTGGGCGCGCAAAAACGCGGGCGAACACACCGGCCGCACATATTCGCCGAGCAACAAAACTGCGTTGAGCCCCTTATAGCCGCCCCGCCCATAGCGGATCGCCAGATCGACATTGCCGGCGTCGAGATCGATGACTCGGTCCTCGGCGGCGATCCAGATATCGATGTCCGGATGGGCGTCATTGAAGCGGTTAAGACGAGGCGCGAGCCATTTGGACGAAAAGCCTGGCGGCGCGCTGATCCGCAATGTGCGATCGGGCCGGTTGCGCCGCATGGCGGCGGCGGCCTCGCCGACGAGTTCGAAAGCCTGACTGAGCCGGTCAAGCCCGGCGGCGCCGGCTTGCGTCAGCGCGATGCCCCGGCCCTCGCGCGCAAACAGCTTAACGCCAAGCATTTCCTCGAGATTTCGGATCTGCTGGCTGACGGCGGCGGGCGTGACATGCAGCTCCGCGGCGGCGCGCGCAAAGCTGCCGCAACGAGCAGCGGCTTCGAAGGCGCGCATGGCGTTCATGGGCGGGAGAACCGACATGCGGATACATTAGTTTTTCTAACTCATAATGCAACAAAATGTCGTTTGAATAAAGTTTTCCGAAGGCTCATCTCTCTCTGAACGAAGAAAATTTGGTCAGGTCGACATGCAGCATTTCCTTCCCGCCATCCCGCTTACGGGCGCCAAGATCGTCGTTGTCGGCGAAGGTGAAGCCGCCATTGCGAAAGCGCGCCTGTTTGCAGGCTCGCCCGCGCAATTGGTCTGGCATGTTGGCGCGCGCGAGAAGGCGATCCCGGCCGACATCGCCGCGCATGCCGAGATCACGCGCGGCGAACTGGCGGATGATGCATTTGACGGCGCGCGCTTCGTCTTCCTCGCGCTCGATGATGGCGCGCTTACGGACGAAATGGCGCAGAAGGCCCGCGCCGCCGGCGCGCTCGTGAATGCTGTCGACCGACCCGCGCAATGCGATTTCAACACGCCCGCCCTCATCGAACGTGGTCCGATCACGATCGGCGTCTCCTCCGGCGGCGGCGCGCCCGTCATCGCGGCTGAAATCAGACGTCGGATTGAAACGGCGCTGCGCCCCGGCGTGGGGCTGATGTCGACGCTGGCCCACGAACTGCGCGACGCGGTCAAAGAGCGCCTCTCGGATTTCACACAGCGGCGCGCATTCTGGCGCAGGCATTTGCGCGGACCCGCCGCAGACCTGGCGGATAAGGGCGATGAAGCCGGCGCGCGCGCAAGCCTGCGCCGCGCACTGATCGCAGAGAGCGCGGCCCCCGCCGCCCCGCAATCCGGCGTGGTCCATCTCGTCGGCGCAGGCCCCGGCGATCCGGACCTGTTGACTGTGCGCGCAGCACGTCTGCTCGCAGACGCCGACGTCATCGTGCATGATCGGCTCATCCCGGAAGCGCTTTTGCGTCGTGCACGTCGCGATGCTCATTTCATCAATGTCGGCAAGGCCCGCAACGCCCATAGCGTGCCCCAGCGCGACATCGAGGCCATCCTCATCGAGGAGGCGCGCAAGGGCCATCTCGTCATACGCCTCAAAGGCGGCGACCCGTTCGTATTCGGACGCGGCGGCGAGGAGCTTGAAGCTCTGCGCGCAGCAGGCCTTGAAGCCCGAGTCACGCCTGGCGTCACCGCGGCCCTTGCCTGCGCTGCCTCCGCCGGCGCCCCGCTCACTCATCGCGACGACGCCCAGGCTGTCACCTTCGTCACCGGACGCGCAAAGCTCGGCGGTCCGGATGCGGATTTCCGCGCCTTCGCTGCGCCGAACCATACGGTCGTGTTCTATATGGGCGTCGACACGGTCGAGACGATCGAGCGCGGAATGCTCGACGCCGGCCGTGCGCCAGCCACGCCCGTCGCCGTCATCGAGAACGGAACGCGCCATGACGAGCGCGTGCTGACAGGCTCTTTGTCCGGACTGTCCGCCCTCGTCAAAAGGGGCGGCGTCGCCGGCCCCGCCATTCTGTTGATTGGTGAAACCGCAAGACATGCGCGCACGCGTGACGCGTTAGTCAGCGCGGCTCAGACGGAGGCTGCGGCATGATGGTCATCACCGCCAATCGCCTCAACGACGGCCGCGTGGTCTATCGCGCAGAGAGCGGCGCATGGACGCGCGCGCTCGAAGAGGCCCAACGCTTCGCCGATGAAGTCGCAGCCTGCAGCGCGCTGAAATCCGCAGAAGCCGATGCCGGCGCCGCAGTCGGCCCCTATCTCATCGAGACCGATGAAGGCGCGCCCTCCGGCAAGAAGATCGTGCGCGAGACCATCCGCCTGAGCGGACCAAGCGCGGGAACGACGAAACTGTCCGTACAGGACGCGAACCATGTATAAATATGATGCGATTGACCGCGCGCTCGTCGATGAACGCGTCGAGGAGTTCCGCGACCAGGTGAGCCGGCGTCTGTCGGGCGAGCTGAGCGAGGACCAGTTCAAGCCTTTGCGGCTGATGAACGGCGTCTATCTGCAGCTCCATGCCTATATGCTGCGCGTGGCGATCCCCTATGGCGTTCTGAGTGCGAAGCAATTGCGCGCGCTCGCCGACATCGCGCGGCGATATGACCGCGGTTATGGTCATTTCACGACGCGTCAGAACATTCAGTTCAACTGGCCCAGCCTGATCGACATTCCCGAGATTCTCGAACGTCTCGCTGACGTTGAGATGCACGCCATTCAGACCTCGGGCAATTGCATCCGCAACACGACGATGGACCCGTTCGCGGGCGCTGCCGCCGATGAGGTCGAGGACCCCCGGCCGTGGTGCGAGCTTATTCGTCAGTGGTCGACGCTGCACCCGGAATTCACTTATCTGCCTCGCAAATTCAAGATCGCCGTCACCGGCGCGCCAAGCGACCGCGCCGCCATTCGCGCCCATGACATCGGTCTGCGCGTGGTGCGCAACGACGAAGGCGAAACGGGCTTTGAGGTCTTCGCCGGCGGCGGTCTCGGCCGCACGCCGCGCATCGGCGTGAAGCTCACGGACTTTGTCGATGGCCGCGACCTGCTCGCTTATCTGACGTCCATATTGCGCGTCTATAATCTCGCGGGGCGCAGGGATAATCTTTATAAGGCGCGCATCAAGATACTGGTCGAGTCGATGGGCGCGGATGCGTTCCGCGACGAAGTGGAAGCGACCTTCGCGCAATTGCGCGGGGGCGTTCATCTGACCCCGCGCGAGGAAATCGACCGGATTCGGAGCTTCTTTCCGCCTCCGCTGGCGCCCGCCAATGACGTCGCGGAAGGCTCAGCGCCCAGCCGTCCCGGCTTCAACCGCTGGCTGTTGCGCAATGTCGCTGCACATAAGGTCAATGGCCTGGCGAGCGCCATCATCTCGCTCAAGCCGATCGGCGGCTCGCCGGGCGATGCAACAGCCGACCAGATGGACGCCGTGGCCGCGCTCGCCGAGAAATATGCCGGCGGCGAAATCCGGGTGACCAAAGAGCAAAATCTCGTCCTGCCGCATGTGCCGCGCGGATATTTGCCGAAGCTCTATGACGCCCTGTTCGATATCGGGCTCGCCACTCCGAACGCCGGCGAGGCCACCGACATCGTTTCCTGCCCGGGTCTGGATTATTGCAATCTCGCTAATGCACGCTCGATCCCCGTCGCTCAAGCGATATCGCACCGCCTGTCCGCTGACGGATTGTCTGACCAGGCGGGCGACCTGACGATCAAAATTTCCGGCTGCATCAATGCCTGCGGCCACCACCATATCGCCGATATCGGCCTGTTGGGCGTGGATAAGCGCGGCGAGGAGCATTATCAGCTCACGCTTGGCGGTTCGGGTACGGAAGACGCCGCCATCGGCCAGATCGTCGGCCCTGGCCTGTCAGGCGAGAATGTGCCCGAGGCCGTCGCCCGCGTCGTCGCCGCCTATCTCGAATTGCGCATCAGCGCTTCGGAAAAATTCTCACAGACTCTGCGCCGCACCGGCTCCGAGCCGTTCAAGGAGGCCGTTTATGCGCATTAGCGCCATCGCCCATGAAGCGCCGACCATCGACGAAGTTGAAACCGATCCCGACGCAGACGCCGTGGCGGTCGACGGAGGCGAGGACCCCGCCCGTCTGGAAGCGCTCGCCGGGCGTATGAACCGTATCGTCATCCGGTTTCCGACGTTCAAGGACGGACGCGGATTCTCACTCGCCGCACGCCTGCGCGAACATGCAGGCTATGAGGGTGAATTGCAGGCCGCCGGCGACATCCTGCCGGATCAGGCGCGCCACCTCATCCGCGTCGGATTTGATGCTGCAGCGCCCGATGAGCTCACGCCTGCGTGGGAGCGCGCAGCGACCCGCCCCGTGCGCGTATATCAGCCGACCGGCGTTGATGCGCGATCGGCCGCCGCCGAGCGCGCCCAAGCCGGTCGCGCGCGCAAAGTCGCGTCGCTGAATGTATTGTTCAAGGACGCCTCGCCCGAAGAAGTGCTGCGCCATGCGTTGGCGGACAAATCGCTCGGCCGCATCGCTGCATTGTCCTCCTTTGGCGTGGAGTCCGCCGTTTTGCTGCACCTGATCGCTGAGATCGACGCGAACGCGCCAGTCTTGTTCCTCGAGACCGGACGCCATTTTCCACAAACGCTTCAGTATAAGGACGCACTTATCGAGCGGCTCGCGCTGACGAATGTCATCGACCTTGCGCCCACGCCTGCTGAACTCGCGCGACACGACGCCGGCGGCGATCTGTGGCGGCGCGATCCGGACAAGTGCTGCGACATTCGTAAAGTCCGCCCTCTGAGCGAACAGTTGCGCGGGCTCGACGCCCTCATCACCGGACGCAAGCGCGTACACGGCGCGGAGCGCGCTCAACTCGAGCGCTTCGAACTGGTCGACGGCGTCATTCGCGTAAACCCGCTCGCCGAGTGGAGCTATGAGGAAATCGAAGAACACGCCCGGCTTCACGAATTGCCGCAACATCCCTTGCGTGAAATGGGTTATCTTTCAGTCGGATGCTGGACCTGTACGGAGCCCGCCAAAACGCGCGATGATCCGCGTTCGGGCCGCTGGTCCGGCTCGGAAAAGACTGAGTGCGGCATTCATGGCAAGCCGCCGGAACCGGAATTGGAAACCTCGCTCTCATGACGCAGCAGGCGGCGATCCTTTCACTCATCGGGAACACGCCGCTCATCCGCCTCGCCGGACCGTCGGCGCGCACAGGATGTGAGATTCTCGGCAAGGCGGAGTTTCTCAATCCCGGCGGTTCGGTGAAGGACCGCACGGCGCTGGGCATGATCCGCGCGGCCGAGCGCGACGGCAGGCTCGGTCCCGGCGGCGTCATCGTGGAAGGAACGGCGGGCAATACGGGCATCGGGCTCGGCCTGGTCGGCGCAGCGCTTGGCTATGAGGTCGTCGTGGTCATGCCGGCCACCCAAAGTGCGGGCAAGAAATCCGCACTCGCAGCTTTAGGTTGCAAGGTTATTGAAGTCGACCCCGCCCCGTTTTCGAGCGATAATCACTTCGTACACTTCTCACGCCGGCTCGCTGAGTCGCTGGCCGACCGGCCGGGCGGCGCCTTCTGGGCGAACCAGTTCGACAACACGGCCAATCGCGACACACATTATGAAACCACCGGTGTCGAGATTTGGACGCAGACGGATGGGCGCATCGATGGCTTCGTCTGTGCGGCCGGTTCCGGCGGCACGCTGGCCGGCGTTGCGCGGCGCTTGCGCGAAAACGCCGCCGCCAAGGGCCGTCATGTCGAGATCGCGCTCGCCGACCCGCATGGCGCGGGGCTTTATCACTATTTCAAGTCCGGCGAGATGAAAGCGGAAGGTTCTTCGATCACCGAAGGCATCGGCGTCTCCCGAATCACCGGCAATCTCGAAGGCGTCGAAGTCGACGACGCTTTTCAGATTCCGGATGCTGAGTTTTTACCAGTCCTCTTCGCGCTCGCGCATGAGGAAGGCCTTTCACTTGGCGGATCAGCGGGCGTGAATGTCGCCGGCGCGATACGGCTCGCAGAAAAACTCGGTCCCGGCCACACCATCGTCACCGTGCTCGGAGACGGCGGCGCGCGCTATGCTGAAAAGCTCTATAACGCAGAATTTCTGTCCACGCGCGGTTTGCCGGTTCCGCCCTGGGCCGAGACCTCTCCTGACGCCCAGAACGCCAAGACCGGCGCGCGCTGAGCGTTGACGACGCGCGTCAACGCTTCAAGCGTTCAGCCATACGCGCGAGATCGGCCGGCACGTCCACGTCGAGCACGACCCCGTCATCGTCAGTCTCGACAAGCGCAAGCTCATCACTGAACGCCTCCACGACGGCGCGCGCGCCGTCGTCGCCGGACAGCGCCGTCAGATCGGCGAAGCAGGATTTGTCGAATAGCACGGGATGGCCGCGCCTTCCCTGGCGAACGGGCGCGACGATCTTGCTGCGTTCCGCGCGCCAGGTTGCGACTAAAGCCGGCGTCACGCGCGGGGCGAGCGGCATGTCGCCGAGACACACAATGGCGGCGTCTGATCCGGCCACGGTGGATATCCCGCGCGCGATACTGTCCCCCAGTCCCGCCTGCGCGTTTCGATTGGCGACCGGCTCAAACCCTGCGGCTTGCGCGAGCCCAGCCACTTCCCGGCCATCCGGCGGATGCACGACGATGACCCGGTCGAGGAGCGCCGACGGGATGGCCTCGAGCGTCCAGGCGAGCAGCGGCTTTGCGTTGACATCGCTTAACAACTTGTCCTGCGCACCGAAGCGGCGCGATGCGCCGGCAGCCGCGACGATCGCCGCAATTTTCGTCATGGAGCGGACAGTTTTTGCCGCCAGGCCTTAATGATGGAGGCTGTGACGGCGACGCCGATTTCCGGCGGCGTGGCCGCAGCGATGGGCTCGCCGATCGGACCCTGGATGCGGGCCAGTTCGGCGTCGCTGCATCCGTGCGCGCTCAGCGCGTTCAGCCTTTGGGCATGCGTGGTCGTCGAGCCCATGGCGCCGAGAAAGAATAAGGGCTTGTCTATGAGCGCGCCCAGCAGGTCCGGCTCATCGGCATGGTCATGATAAAACAGCGCCGCTGCTGACCACTCATCCGCATGCGCGGTAACGGCGGAGAGCTGGGCGGCGTCTGCGGACTCAGCGCGAAAGCCGGCGATTGCGAGCAGCTCCATCGTCGCTTGCGCGGCCGGATGGTCGCCGAAGACATAGACGACTGGCTCCGGCGGATAAGCGCGCATAAACGGCGACACATCGCTCGCGCACGCCGCCGCCTCCGCGGCGTCACGTAGAATGAACGAGGCTCCGCCTTGCGTATCGATCATTAAGCGGAACGGCGCGCGCGCGCTCAGCATTGCCAGCGCTTCCGCCAAGAGCGCATCGCTGAAACAGGCGTCGATGAAAATGTCTATGCCGGAACCGCAAGGCAGCTTGATGTCGACATAAGGCGAACCTTCGCCATAGCGGATGAGCCGGCTTTCACCGTGCGCCAATGCCGCAACCGCGTCCCGTGCGAGCGCCGGCTCAACACAGCCTCCGCTGATAAGCCCGACGAAAGCGCCATCTTCGTCAATCGCAACCTGAGCGCCGAGCGGACGTGGCGCGCGCCCCTCGACATTGACCAGCGTGGCGAGCGCGGTCTTGCGGCCGGCGGCCCGCTGCTCAGCCATCCAGGGCAGCACATTATCCGTAAAGGGTGTATGCACCGGCGCGCTCAAAATTTGCTCCCGGCGCGATGCGCAGACGGGAATGCGAACGGGGCGTTCAGGCCCGCGCCGCCCGGCTGGGCCATAGCGCAACGAACAGCGAAACCGCACACCCGAGATCCGCAAGCATAATGAGCAGGCTGTAGGGGGCGGGCAAGAGCAGGTCCGAGCCGATGGTGGAATAGGCCAGGACCGCGCCGAACAACGTCATGAAGAATGCGATATAGGCGAGCCAGCGCCAGCCGCGCCGCAGCCCCTCCGCCATTAAAAGATAGACCACGCCGAGGACGATCAGCGCTGCGCCCGCGCCAGCGAAAACGCCGGGCAGAATGTGCAAAACGCCCGAAAGAGCGATGAACACCGCTCCGATCCGTTGCGGCGACGCCAATGCGCTCATATTCGCCTCACCTTTCCAGTTTCCGCATCGGCCGTCGCCAAGTGCTCGACCGGCCGGCAAGTCGCGCTTGCGCGCTTATTCATCCGGACACGGCATGCCCGCCGCCGTCCATATCACCATGTCGTCGAGATGATCCTGCATCGTGCCCGGCGGCGCCTCGCGCCCGCCGCCCGGAACAAACGCCCAGGTGATGAAGGCGTGCGCTTCAGCATCATGCACGACATGTTCGACGAGTGCGGCGCCGTCGCGTTCGCCATTGCGCGCAGGATCGCGCAGCTGGCGGCAAATCTCCGGGCCCGTGCGGCCGTTCCATTGAAACTCAACCGGCGCCAGCATCCAGGGATGACCGGCATGAGGCGCAGCATGAGCGTCGAGATTGGGCGTCGTCGCGGTCGCATGGCATGTCGAGCACGGAAGATATTCGATGCCGATGCGGCTGACGCCGGCGTTGATGTTCATGCCATGCGGGCGCGTCTCGCCGTAAGACGGGCCGGACCATATCGGCACATTGTCCTCGCCGACATGGCAATTGACGCAGCGCGCATGCGAGACGACGGCGTGCACGCGCTCCCAGGCCGCAAGCCCTTCCGCCTCGCTGACCTCGCCTTCCGGCGCATTGACAACGAGTTCGCCATGTCCACCTTGTGCGAGCGCAGCGCCAGCGACGAGCGCGCCCAGGGCCGCGGCGGCGATAATGGTCAGACGGGACAGATTTGCATCTCGCTTCATCATCCGGCCTCAGACGAAGTCGATGAATTTGTTGAACGGCATTTCGCGAATGCGCTGGCCGGTCGCAGCAAAAATCGCATTGGCGAGCGCAGGCGCGGCCGGGGGCACGGGCGGCTCGCCAATGCCGCGAATATGTTCGCCATGTTCGAGCGCGCGCACTTCAATCTCAGGACACTGATAAAGCCGCATGCCTTCAAAAGCGTGATAATTGGTCTGCTGCGCCATGCCGTCAGCATAGGTCAGCTCGCAATTCATGGCGTGGCCGAGACCCCAGACGATCGCGCCTTTGACATGATTGTCGAAATTAATCGGGTCCATCACGCGGCCGACTTCGGCGGCGGCGAAAACCCGGTCTATGCGGATGCCGCGTTCGGTATTGGTCACCTCGACGACTTCGGCGATCGGCACGCCGAATGAGATGACGAGCGCCACGCCGCGGCCGCGGTCAGGGCCAAGCGATGCGCCCCAGTTCGACATTTCGCCGACGGCTTCGAGCGCGTTTCGCGCAAGCGCGTAATCGCACATTCTGATGCGCTCTTCGAGCGGATCGGCGCCGGCGGCGTGAATGAGCTCGTCAATTGCGGATTCCATGATGAAGCCGCCCGTTGATGCGCCTACGGAGCGCCACGAACTGACCGGTGATAGTCCCGGCGTTCGATAAGCGCGCATGCGGTAATTTTCCAGCGCGTAAGGCGCAGACCACACGCCGGCGGGTATTTGCGTGTCGGGTCCCGGTCGCGGGATGCCGGCGCGAATGGACTGCGAGGTCGACACGGACGGCGAGGCCACCGAAACGTCCAGCGCCGCGATGCGGCCGTCGGCCACGCGCCCTGATACGCGCCCCATGGAAATTTGGCGCGGGAAGTCCTGGATGAAATCTTCCTCGCGCGAATAAGTCAGCTTTACCGGCGTGTTGCGCATCTGCGCGCCGATCTCGGCCGCGTAGCGGATGTTCTCGAATTCGAGTCTGTGGCCGAAACTGCCGCCGCAATATTGGTTGTGCAGGTGCACGGCGCTGACCGGAAGACCGGTGATTTCGGCGACGAATTGTTCGGCGATGCGCGGGATCTGGTGCGCGACCCATATATCGGCGCGTTCATCCGTGACGTGAATAAGCGCGCCGATCGGCTCCAGCGGCGCGTGAGCGAGATATGGCGCGCGATATTCCAGCTCGATCGTTTCGCCGTCCTGAGCGAACACGACATCGACATCGCCGTCATTGCGCCATTCCCTATCCAGACGTGCGGCGACGAATGACTCGGAAAGCGCGGCCCAATGCGCCTCCATTTCCGGCGGATAGTCGGCTTCGCCCCAATCATAGCTGACCGCGTCGAGCGCGCGGAACGCCCGCCAGCTATTATTCGCGATGACCGCCACGCCGTTGGTGACGG
>JAUIEH010000457.1 GCA_030428405.1 Alphaproteobacteria bacterium | reverse complement strand
CGCCGGCCGCGGCGAGGGTAAGATACCAGCCCAGCGAATTGCCGGTGACGGCGACGATGTCGAATTGGTCGCGATTGATGTCGGCGAAATCCGCCAGCGCGCAGGCATAGATCAGCGCGGAGGCGTTCGCGCTCGTGGCGTGACGCGCCGCGCTGTAGCCGGCGTCAGCGTCGAGCGTGCGGATCGGCGTGCGGCCATGCTGCGTACGGAACGCATCGATTTGATCGATGAAGGCCGTCTTGTCGCCATGGCGGCGGGCGAGATAGCCAAGCTCGTCGCGGCCGTAAACGCCGCGGCCGGGACATATGACGATGGCGGTCTCGCGGCTCATTGGGCGGCCGTTGAGATATCGGCGCCCGCGCGTCCGACGAGACTGCGCGCGGCCTGAACGATGCCGTCCTCGCTCGGCAGCGAACAGGTCGCGGCCGGGCCGAGCGGAATGAAGGTGTCTTCCGCACACAGACGTACGAAAGCGCGCGCATCGCCGCGCTCGGCGAGCGCAGTGACGAGTTCCTCGCTGAGCGAACCTGTGCGCCTACATTCATCCACGATCAGCAAGCTTGCGGCGTCGCCCGCGGCGGTGAGGGTCTCCTCGACCGGCAAGGGATGCAGCCAGCGCATGTCGATGACGCGCGCATTGACGCCGTGATCCTGGCGCAGACGCCGCGCGGCCCGGCGCGAGAGATAGGCGCCATTGCCATAGGTCAGGATCGCAACATCCTCGCCGTCGCCATGCACGCCGACCTCGCTGAAGCGGATGCGGTCCTCCTCGGCGGGCGGCGTTGCGGCCATCAGGCCGTCGCCTTCATCGAACAGGTCTTTCACCGGATAAAGCGCGATCGGCTCGAGGAAGACGACGACGCGGCCCTCCTCACGCGCGAGCCTGACGCTTTCGCGCAGCATGCGGGCGGCGTCGGCGGCGTTGGACGGGCACGCCAGGATCAGACCGGGAATATCGCGGAAGACGGCGAGCGCATTGTCATTATGGAAATGACCGCCAAAGCCTTTCTGATAGCCGAGCCCCGCGATGCGCACGACCATCGGATTGGCGAACTGGCCGTTGGAGAAGAATGACAGGGTCGCTGCTTCGCCGCGCAACTGATCCTCGGCGTTATGGACATAAGCCAGGAACTGAATTTCCGGGATCGGCAGATAGCCCTTATGCGCGAGACCGATGGCGAACCCCAATATGGTCTGCTCATCGAGCGGGGTGTCGATGACGCGCGAAGCACCGAATTTTTCCTGCAAGCGCACGGTTGCGCCGTATACGCCGCCTTTACGCCCAACATCCTCGCCGAACACGACGACGGCGTCGTCCTCCGCCATCACGTCGGCCAGAGCGAGCGAGATGGCGCGCGACATGTGCTGCGGCTCGCTGCGCGCACGCGCATCCTTGGCGACGCGCGCCTCAGCGTCCTTGGCGGGACGCTGCGCGAGCGCGGTCTTCCAAGCGCCGGCGAGCGGCGGCTCGATCGGCCGTGCGACTTCTTCAGCGGTGGTCAGTTTCGGGCGCGCGCAGGCTTCTTCGAAGGCGCGGTCGACGCGCTGTTTCATCTGCTCGTCGAGCGCGAGAATTTCTTCAGCGCTCATTGCGCCGGTCTCGATCATGATGCGCGCGGAATGCAAAAGCGGGTCGTTGGCTTCTGCCTCTGCGATCTCGCTTGCGGCGCGGTATGCGGCTTCGACGTCGGAGCCGGCATGGCCCATCAGGCGCTCGGTGCGCATATGAGCGAACACCGGCTTGCGCATGCGCCGTGAAATGCGCTCCGCCTCGCGTGCGCCGCGCAGAGCGTCGAGCAGGTCGCGCCCGTCCATGGCGACATAGCTCAAGGCCGGACGACTGGAGAAGTTCGCCGCAATCCAGCCCGACGGCGTCGCCACTGAGATGCCGACGCCATTGTCCTCACACAGAAAGACAATCGGCATGGGCGCGTTCTGAAACGCCGTCCATTGCGCGGTGTTGAACGCGCCTTGCGAAGTCGAGTGATTGGCCGAGGCGTCGCCGAAGCTCGCGATGACGACGGCGTCGTCTGCGTCCTCGCGTTTATGCGTGCGCGCGAGCGATGCGCCATAGGCGGCGCCCACGGCCTTGGGCAGATGCGAGGCGATCGTGCTGGTTTGTGGCGGCACGCCGAGCGCCTTCGAGCCGAGCACTTTGTGCCGCCCGCCCGAGCAGGGGTCTTCCGACGACGCAGCGAAGGACAGCGCCATGTCCCAGATGGGTGTCGAGCCCGGCGTCTGTCTGGCGCGTTCGATCAGAAACGCGCCGGAGCGGTAGTGCAGAAAGGCGAGGTCGCGCACGCCGAAGACGCGCCCGAAGGCGGCGTTGCCCTCATGGCCGGACGAGCCGATCGAATAAAAGACGCGCTTTTCCTTCGACAGGCGTCGCGCGGCGAGGTCGAGCCGGCGACTGGTCAGCTGGCTTTCGAAAATCTCGGCCAGCGCGGCGCGCGAAACGCCTGCGTCTTCAAGCGTCGTGGACGTCAGACGCGCCGGCAGCGCGCCGTTGCGCACGCGCGTGCGAAAGCTGTTCTCAACGCGCTCGGCGGGATCGCTCATGACTTGTCCTTGCGCATGGCGCTCAATTGCTCCGAC
>JAUIEH010000456.1 GCA_030428405.1 Alphaproteobacteria bacterium | reverse complement strand
GGAGCTCATCGCCAATCTGCGTGCAGCGCTCGGTGAGCGCTTGGCGGTCAATGACTGGATGGATGATGAGACGCGCGAAGCCGCACAGCTCAAACTGTCCACTTTCGAACCGCGCATCGGCCATCCTGTCGAGTGGATCGATTATTCCTCGCTCGACATCGCGGCCGACGATCTTCTCGGCAATGTCGTTCGCGCAAACGAGTTTGAGTGGAACCTGGAACTTGAGCGTCTCGGCGGTCCGGTCGACCGCGATCTGTGGGGCATGAACCCGCAGACGGTGAACGCCTATTACAACCCGCTTCTGAACCAGATCACGTTCCCGGCCGCGATCCTGCAGCCGCCGTTCTTTGATCCGGGTGCAGATCCTGCGGTTAATTACGGCGCCATCGGCGCGGTGATCGGCCATGAAATCGGACACGGCTTTGACGATCAGGGTCGCCAGTTCGACGAAACCGGCCTCATTCGCGATTGGTGGACGGCTGAGTCCAATGAGCGTTTCCAGGAGCGCTCGTCGCGCCTCGGCGCCCAGTATGACGCCTTCGAACCCATCGAGGGCATGAACGTCAATGGCAGCCTGACCATGGGCGAGAATATCGGCGATCTGGGCGGGCTCGAAATGGCCTATGCCGCCTATCGCCGCTATGTCGAAGAACATGGCGAGCCGCCGGTGCTGGACGGCTATACGGGCGATCAGCGCTTCTTCCTCGCCTGGGCGCAGGTCTGGCGCGGTCTGATCCGCGATGATGCGCTGCGTCAGCGTCTGGTCACCGACCCGCACAGCCCGATGGAGTATCGCACCAACGGCGTCGTGCGGAATATCGACGCCTGGTATGAGGCGTTCAACGTCACCGAGGATGACGCGCTTTATCTCCCGCCCGAGGAGCGCGTTCACATCTGGTAAGCTTGGATTTCACCGTCGGCGCGGCGGAGCTCTCAGCTCCTCGCGCCGGCGGCGAGCCGCCAAGGCGTTGATTTGAATGACGGAAACGCTGTCACAAAAGAGATGAGAAGCAGGGATACCGTAAGGACGACCGTTCATCGGTCTCCCGGTTTCGTAGCGTACTCGACCGGCCTGCAGCGACCCCTGCAGGCCGGTTTTTTGTTGCGCGGCGCTGATCTGTTCGTGAGCGGGTTCTGACGCTTAGGCGCCGCCGGTCTCTTTCGCGATCCAGTCGAGATAAGCCGGGTTCGAGCCGCCGGTATCGATCTCTATGCCGACAATGGCGGGCAGGTCGTAAGGGTGCAGCTCGGCGACGCGGTCGCGCACGCGTCGGCTCTTGGCGATGGTCGTCTTGATGAACATGACGACTTCGGTTTCGCCGTTCACCTGGCCTTCCCAGCGGAAATAAGAAAACACGCCCGGCAGCACATTGACGCACGCGGCCAGGCGCTCCTCGATCAGCGTTTTGCCGGCTTCCGCCGCGCTCTCCGGATTGGGCCAGGTAGTGTAAAGAAGACGGCTGTCGGACATGAAAGGGCCTCTGGTTTCTCGCTTGCGAACACGCTGGCGCGACGGTCGGAAGCTTGCGGCCTCTTGCCTTCGCCCGGCAAGAGGGCGATCTCAACCGCAAGGCCGCGCTCATCCGCCGTCGCTCTCGCGCTAATCTCAGATTTCTATACACGGCCGCACAGATGCAACGAAACGACAGTTTGGACCCCGAAGCCGCGCTGGTTTTGTTTTCCGGCGGCCAGGACTCCGCCACCGCGCTCGCCTGGGCGTTGGCGCGCTACAAGCGGGTGGAGACGGTCGGCTTCGATTACGGCCAGCGCCACAGCGTCGAGCTCAAGCAGCGTCCGCTCGTACGCGCGATGATCGCCGAACTGAATTCGGATTGGCGCGACCGGCTTGGACAGGACGTCGTCATCGATCTCGCCGGCTTCGGCGCCATTGGCGAAACCGCGCTGACGACTGAAGCGGAAATCGGCTTCGCCGCCACCGGCCTGCCGACGACCTTCGTGCCCGCGCGTAATCTGACGTTCTTTTCCACCGCTGGCGCGCTTGGCTATCGCCGGGGACTTGGACGCCTCGTCGCAGGCGTGTGCGAGACGGACTATTCCGGCTATCCCGATTGTCGCGCCGAGACTGTCGAAGCGATGCAGCGCGCGCTCGCCCTCGGCCTTGATGCGGACATCGCGATTGACGCCCCGCTCATGCATCTCAGCAAGGCGGCGACCTGGGACCTCGCCAAATCGCTCGGCGGCGAAGCGTTGATCGACGTCATCGTCGAGCACACCCATAGCTGCTACCGCGGCGTGCGCGCGCAGCGTCATGACTGGGGCTATGGCTGCGGCGAGTGCCCGGCCTGTGAGTTGCGCGCGCGCGGCTGGCGCGAATTCGCCGGCGCGGAGACGGGTGCGTGAGCTACGCCGTTAAGGAACTCTATTACACGCTCCAAGGCGAGGGTCTGCAGGCGGGCCGTGCGGCCGTGTTTCTGCGCTTCGCCGGCTGCAATCTCTGGTCGGGACGCGAGGAGGATCGCGAAAGCGCCGTTTGCCGCTTTTGCGACACCGACTTTGTCGGCGTGGATGGACCCGGCGGCGGCCGGTTCTCGGATGCCGACGCGTTGGCTGACGCTGTCGTTTCGTGCTGGCGGGCGGG
>JAUIEH010000455.1 GCA_030428405.1 Alphaproteobacteria bacterium | reverse complement strand
GCCATGGCGGCCCAGTTCGACGAAGCGGCGCAGATGCGCTTCGGCGTCCCAGGGTTCGTCGGCGCGGGCGATTTTGACCTGATCGAAGCCGAGCGCGCGCGCGCTGCGCTTCACCGCGTCTTCGCGCTTCTCATCGTGATGCGGGCCGGCGTGCGTCATGCGCGTGAGCCTAAGCGAGCGCGCACGCCTGCGCGACCGTCTCGCGATGGCGGCTTATTCGGCGGCTTCGGTGCGCAGATGCGGGTTGCCGTGGGGTTCCGCACGGCCGCGCGGGTCGGGATGGATGAGGATGTCCGCCCCCGGATAAACCTCCAGAATGCGCCGCTCCATCGCGACCATCACCTGGTGGGCTTCATCCAGCGACATGGCGGGCGGAAGATCGACGTGAAACTGGATATGCACGAGCGGGCCGGCTGCGCGGGTACGCAGCATATGCACGCCCATGACGCGGTCATCGGCGGTGGCGAGGTCGTAAATATGGTCGCGTTCCTCGTCCGGCAGCTCGCGGTCCATCATCTGGTCGAGCGCGCCTTGGGCCACCGACCAGGCCGACCAGACGAGCCAGGCAGCGACCGCAAAGCCGACCACGGGATCGGCCCAGCGCAGACCAAGCATGGCGAGCCCGATGCCGGCGATGACGACGAGATTGGCCGCGATGTCGGAAGAGAAATGCGCCCGGTCGCCGGTCACAGCGATCGAGCCGGTTTTCCTGACGGCGTGCGTTTGCGCGTAGATCAGCGCCGCCGTCACAACGACGGACAGCGCCATGGCCGCGAGCGCCCAATAGCCTTGCGTGATCGGCGCGGGCTCTATCAGGCGACTGACGGCTTCGCGCGCGACCAGAGTGGCGGACAACAAAACCAGACCGGCCTGAAACATCGCGGCGAAGGCTTCCGCCTTGCCGTGGCCGAAACGGTGTTCTTCATCGGCGGGCGTGGCCGCATAGCGAACCGCGAAAAAGGTCGCGAGCGCGGCCACCAGATCGAGCCCGGAATCGGCGAGCGAGGCCAACAGCGCGATCGAACCCGTCACGATGAAGGCCGCCAGCTTCACCAGCGCCAACAGCCCCGCCACGCCGACGGCGAACCAAGTCACCCGGCCGGTGACCTGCACGGCGTCTGAGGGCGACAATTTGCCCGGGCTTGAGCCCATATGGTCATGCGGCATCGGCGCGTCTCCAATGACGGACTATGCGTCGACGATGCCCCCATCGCCATATCGCTGCCTCGCTGGGAGATATTGTTCCGCCCGCAGTCCAGGTCAACTGATTGTTATGATTGCGACTTTTTCTCACTCGCGTTCGCGCTGCGCACAACGAGGCGCCTCGCTTGCATCATCGCGCCGCGTCATGACATTGAAGCCCGGCCGCACAAGGCGGTCCCAGTTGAAAGCGACCGCCTGATGACTGCGTTCCATCTCATCTTCATCGCCATCGTTCAGGGCGTGACGGAATGGCTGCCGATTTCGTCCTCGGGCCACCTCATCATCGTGCCGGAGCTGTTTCAGTGGCCCCAGCAAGGTCCGCTGATCGACGCGATGGCGCATCTCGGCACGCTGGCCGCTTTGCTTGTCTATTTCCGTAAAGAGACGGGCCGCCTGTTCCAGGGTTCGCTCGATCTTGTGTTCGGGCGCGAGATTGACGGCGAGCGGCGCAGGCTGACGGCGGACTCCAAGCTCGCTTTGCTGATTGCGCTGGCGACGCCGCCGGGGCTCGTCCTCGGCATTCTCTATGTCACGACCGATCTCGATGAGATGCTGCGCCAGCCGGCGGTGATCGTCTTCACGCTGGCGGGCTTCGGCGTCCTCTTGCTGGTCGCGGACATGCTGGGCAAGCGCGAGTTCAGATTCGACGAGATGAGCTGGCGCGACGCAGCACTGATCGGTCTGGCCCAGGCGCTCGCCTTCATTCCGGGCACGAGCCGGTCGGGCATCACCATGACGGCGGCGCGCGCGCTCGGCTATGACCGTCCGGATGCGGCGCGTTTCGGCATGCTCGCCGGCGTGCCCCTCTTCATCATGAGCGGAGCCTACGCGACGCTGCAGGTCGCAACCGAAGGCGCCATGGCGATTGCGCCGGACGGCACGCTCATCCCGGTCTCGCTCAGCCAGGCGCTGATCGTGGTGTTCTTCGCCTTCATCGCCGGCTGGGCCGCGATCTGGCTTTTGATGAACGTGGTCGTGCGCATCGGCTTTTTGCCGTTCGTCATATACCGCCTCGCGCTCGCGGGCGTGCTCTATTGGTGGGTGTTCTTGCGGTGAGGGTCGCGCCCGCTCACGCCATCCGGCGTTCGTGGAACTGACCGTTGCGGCGGTAGCGCTCGAGATAGGTCGGCACGATGGCTTCGACCGAGACCGGCGAGACGCCGAGATCCTCAATCGTGCCCAGACCCTCGCCGCCGGCGCCGACGACATTGTCGATGCGCAACAGCTTGGCCTGATCGCGCGTCAGGAACGGCTCGACAAAGGGCAGCGCGCCAGCGATCTCGCCGAAAAAGCCCATGAAGTCGGCGGCGAAATAAGGCAGCGGCACCAGCAGGCGCTTGCGATCGGTCTCTTCGAGAATGAAGCGCATCAGCTCCTTGAAGGTGTAGATGCGCGGCCC
>JAUIEH010000454.1 GCA_030428405.1 Alphaproteobacteria bacterium | reverse complement strand
GGCGGCCAACGGCATCGGCGTGCGCATAGAAACGACGCTGCCCGATGACCTGCCGCCCGCGCTCGTGGACGAAGGCGCGCTGCAGGCGATGATTGAAAATCTGCTCGACAATGCGCTTGAGCACACTAAGTCCGGCGGGTGCATCAGCGTGACCGCGCAAGCGGCGAACGATGAGATAAAGCTGGCCGTCGAAGACACCGGTTGCGGGATCGCACCCCACGATCTGGCGCGCGTCATGTTGCCTTTCGAAAAAGCCGGCAGCTCCGAAGCGGATTCGGCAAATGGCGTCGGGCTTGGCCTGCCGATCGTCAAAGCTCTGACAGAAGCTTTCGGTGGTGCGTTCGACATTTCCAGCACGCTCGGTCAAGGCACTAAAGCATCGATCACCTTGCGCGCAGCGCCGCGTCAATCCGGCTCAACTGCCGCGGCCTGAAGCGCCAAGCGCCAAACTTGCGCTCGCGCGCGACAGCACTAACTTGCCGGCATGAGCGAGACCCAAGCCCACATCGACGACATCGTTGCTGAGTTCGAATTTCTCGGCGACTGGGAAGAGCGCTATCGCCACCTCATCGAAATGGGAAAAGCGATGACGCCGCTTTCCGCCGAAGAACGCAGCGAAGACGCCCGCGTCAAAGGGTGCGTCAGCCAGGTCTGGCTGATTTCGCAACGCTCCAACGATGACGGCGCCATGACGTTCCGCGGCGACAGCGACGCGCACATCGTGCGCGGTCTGGTGGCCCTGTTGTTGCGGCTTTATTCGGGGCGCAGTCCCGAGAGCATTCTCGGCATCGACGCGAACGCGTTCCTTGCGCGCCTCGGTCTCGACGACCATCTCTCACCGTCGCGGTCGAACGGCCTTCGCGCCATGATAGAACGCATACGCACAGAGGCGGCCGCGGCTCAGTCGGCGCGCGCCAATCCGTAATGATCAGCAAGCCGCTCCAGCGCGAGCCCCAACACAACACGCGCGGAGCTGCGCGGCCAGCCAAACGAGCGCTCGATCGCTGAAAGGCTGCGGCCGTCGATGCAAAAGGCCCGCGCAACATCGCTCAACCCAGGACCGAGAGCCTTTTCGGCGGCTTCAGCGCGCCGATGCGCGCTGCGTTGGGACTCGGTGAAACCGCCTTGTCCCGTAGCGCCGCGCTTTGTCCGGCTGCTTGCGCTGGACCAATCCGCGGTGACACGCGGCCCAGCCTGTGCGCGTTCACAATCGGTGCAGTATTTTTCGCTCGCCAACAGCGCGCGGTGCGAAAAGGATTTGGCGCCTGTCGCGCGCGCAGCCGCATCCATGCGGCGCACGGGCGAGCGGCCGATATCCGCCTCCGTGTCGACAAACTCACCTTCTTGCGTGCTGATCGACTTGCGCACGACATGTTGATGCTGCCGGCGAAACCTGTCGACGACTGAAGCTGCTCGCCGGACATGCGCCAACCCCTCATCCGTCAGCTGATAAACATCACCAGACAACGTAATCACGCCTTCAGACGCCATGGCGCGCACCTCGCCCACGCTGAGGCGTAACGTCGTCTTTCTGCGCTTGTCGGGCCCGCTGGCGACGACCCAACGCCCGTCCGCGCGCATAATGAAGCCGCCATCGATCGCGAGGCGCTTCAGTGCACGAACTTGTTTAGGAGAGCTCATGCGCGCTGCTCCATGGGCGGGGCGGGCGCATGGCGCAGAACCGATTCAATGCTGTCGAGCAGCTCGTCGAAGGCCGGATCGTCGCGATGATCTTCGATCACGCCGCATGCATGCGCAACGGTTGAACGGTCACGATTAAATGCGACGGCGACGCGCGCGAGGCTCATCCCTAAGGCGACATGCGTCGCATACATCGCAACCTGACGAGCGAACGCCACACTCTTCGAGCCGCGCGTCGGCGCGCCAATTTCCTCTTCCGGTTCGCCTAGCGCGAACGCGACGACATTCTGGGCCAATCGCGCCTGCGCCGACTCCGCCAAAACGCGCGGATCGACAGCTCTCATCGTTCTCATCCCCTACTCGCTCAAGCCAACTCGTCGGCTGAAGAGCATAAGTTGCGAGAATGCGACGAGGATTATATTCCCACTATCCAGAGGGCAGCAATCGACTTATCTTCAGCGCAAAGACGCTTCATCGGGTCGTGAGTTAAATATTCGCGCCAGAAATTAACCGAAACGCAGCACGACCACTAATAGTTTTCTGTTATAATTGTTAAACATCCTGGTTAATGCCTGGGTGTGTTGAGTTTTAAATTTTGGCAGCTTCAGATTTTTCTGTCTTGTTGCGAAGTCGGCTACCAGTTTTACTGAGTATTCGAACAAACCAACTTTCTCAGCATTGCACTCGCATAGGTTGACTCGCTCGCGCCGAATCCATCCTAGCTTGCAAGCAGAGACAATATCAGCGCGGCGCCGAGGATAAGCGCGGTCCATATCGCCATGGCGCCGTTGGGCACGGTGCGCCGCAATGCTCCTGACGGCGAGAACACTGTGTGCAGATAACCGTCTGCGCGATTGAGCGCGCGCGACATGGCTGCGCCGAGATGTCCGGTGAGCCGCTGCAGGATCACGTCGGTCCAGACGAGCAGCGAATGACCGGCGCGACGATAGACCCAATCGAAGTCCAAAATCGTC
>JAUIEH010000453.1 GCA_030428405.1 Alphaproteobacteria bacterium | reverse complement strand
CGCGATGCATGCGCGAATAGCCCGAGATGGGATGGCGGCGGCGGCCGAAGCCTGATGACAGACGCGCGCCATTGATCGGCGTACGCATCAGGAAGCGGCGCGCGCTCTCGCCGTCGGCGTCGAAGAATTCGACCTCGTCATGCTCATTGACGAAGCGCCAATATTCCAGCTCGCGTCCCGACGGCGTGAAGGACACGAATTGGATGTCGCCCGCGCGCAGGACGCGGCCATCCGGTCCGACCCATTCCTCGGCCAAAATCTCGAAATGGTCGCCCGGGTGGATTTCACGCTGAAAGTCGACCGCGAAGGCCATGAGATTGGCGATCTCGGCGATGGTCGAGGGATGCGCGCCGGCTCGTGTGGCGTCGGCATAAAGGCTTTGTGTGATTTCGCCTTCGATGCGCGAAAGACGCATCGTCAGAGGCGTTTCGAAGGCGCGCGCGCCATAGCCGCCATCGGCGCGGCGCGAGACCTGGACGCGGCGCTCTTCAGACGGAGCAAATTCGAGCCCGATCAGATGGGCGTCATTCGAGTCCTCGGCGCGAGCGAGATAGAGCGTGACGTCCTGACCGGCGCGCAGCTCGCGCGGGTTGAAGACGTCGTTGAGCGCGCGCGCGGCCGCGGCGCGTTCTTCCGGTCCGACGCCGGCGTCGGACAAGAGGCTCGCGACCGTGGCGCCGCGTCTGACGCGCGCCGTTTCGGTCAGCCGGCCCTGATAGGCCTCGGCGAGCATTGTGAGGATCGCATCATCCGGCGCTTCGATTTCGGGCGCAGACGTCGTGGCGGCGTCTTCAGCGCCGGCCTCGAAGTCGAGATTGGCGGGCGCGTCTTCGGGCGTGATCCGGAATGAAACGTCGAGCGCGCGCGCTGAAATCTGCGGCGCGGCGCGGGCTGTTTCGACGACTTCGGCGTGGCCCGTGGCGGCGGTCGCGCCTGGCGCGCCGGGCGCGCCTTGCACCGCAACGACGACAAGGGCTGCGAGCCCGAGCGAGAACTCGGCCGCGAGGCGCAGCGAGGTTACTGCCTCAAGGAGAAATGACGGTCGCTTTCTGCGTTTTGAAAAAGTCATGGGGTCGCCTCTACACGCGTCGCCTGAACTGCAAACGGGTGCTGCAAATACTCGGCCAGCTCCGACCCCCGGAAGCGCGCGCGGCCGGCTTGAGACCCCTGCGACGCCGCCAAACGGGCTGGCCTGCTCAAAGCATCGCAGGATTCGATCAATTACAAGACTTTTCCACAATAGAGCCGCAGTCGTCGGGCATGCCTTGGGGACGCTGTCGCGATAGGCTGGCGCGCCGCTGTCGAGCGCCAAGGGGGCGAGCTCGAAATGAGACTTCGACCGAAACTAATAATCTGGAGCGTGCTGCTCGTCCTTGTCCTTGCCGGACTGGGCGCGCTGTGGCTGTTCCGTGCGCCGGTCGCGACCTCGCTCGGCAATCAGGTGATGGCGTGGATGGGCGTGGACGGCGCGTTCACGATCACCGCGCTGGAGTTGGACCACGCTGAAATCGAGGGCCTGGTCATCGGTCCGGGCGAGGCGCCGGGCGTCGCCGCCGAGCGTATCGAAGTGCGATATGCGCCGCTGTCAGCGCTTGTAGGCCGGATTTCCGGCGTGCGGCTCGAAGGGTTGCAGGTGCGAGCCGTCTGGGACGAGAGCGGGGTGAGCCTGCCCGGCCTGCCGCGCAACGAAGGCGGAGGCGGCGGCGAACCAAGCGCGCCGAGTTTCGCCATTCACGCCGAAGACGCTCGTTTCGCCGTCGTAACGACAGCGGGCGAAATATCGGGCGAGGCCGATATTGTCGGCGGTCCGGAAGACGGCTGGCGCGCCGCCGTCGCGCTTGCGCCCGCCAGCGTGTCGCGCGGCGAGGCCGGCATGCAGATCGATAGCGGCAATTTCGAATTCACCATCGAGGACGGCGAAGCGACGGCGCAGGCCCAGCTCGAGATCAGCGATCTGAACGCGCCGCAGGCGCGCGCCGAACAGGCCTCGGTCGAGCTGAATTTTGACGGCGCCGCGGATAATCAGGTGCGGCTGCGCGGCGTCGCCGGTCGCGGTCAGGCGCGGCTCTCGCTCAACGGCGCCGGGCTCAGCGAAGCGCAAGCTCAGGCGATTGCGGATTTGCTGAACATCGAGATCGTCGGTCCGGCCGGCGACATCGCCGGCCCGCATCTGGCGGCTTTGCGCGCCTTGACGGCGCAGGCCGCGCAATCCTTCGACGCCACGCTCGCCGCGCAATTGCTTCTGCTCGACGGCCGCTTGCAACTCGTGCTCGAGGGCCCCAACCGGGTCACGTCCGCAGAGGGCGCGCAGCTCATCGTTGCGCCCTCGGGCGATGTCGCCGCGATTGAGCTCGACCCCTATGAGAACCGCTATGCGGCGACGGATCTGACTATTTCCTTGTCGGGCGGCGGCGCGCCGACATTCGAGTTCACGATCGCAGAAGCCTTGCGCGAACTGGATGAGCGCGGCGGCGAGCGTCTTTCGATGATCGGCGCCGGGCGTCTTGCCCCCTGGCGCGTCGACGGGTTTTCGGCGGGCGTCGACTTGCGCGCGGCGCGCATCGACATGGCGGATGATAATCTCACCGCCATCGCCGTCGGCACGCTGCGCATGGACG
Source organism: Alphaproteobacteria bacterium (assembly GCA_030428405.1). GTDB lineage: Bacteria > Pseudomonadota > Alphaproteobacteria > Caulobacterales > Maricaulaceae > JAUIEH01. Next base: position 4 of record JAUIEH010000453.1, on the reverse strand, counting down.
GCGC
>JAUIEH010000452.1 GCA_030428405.1 Alphaproteobacteria bacterium | reverse complement strand
GGGCACCGGCAAAGAGCTGTTTGCTGCGCGCGCGCATTTTCTCTCGCGTCGCTGGGACCGCGATTACGTGAAGGTCAATTGCGCAGCGTTGTCCGACGATCTCCTGGAGTCCGAGCTGTTCGGCCACGAGGCCGGCGCCTTCACCGGCGCGACCAAGCGCCATATTGGCCGCTTTGAGCGCGCCGACGCAGGCACGCTGTTTTTGGATGAGATCGCTTCAGCCAGCCTGCGCGTGCAGGAAAAGACGCTCCGCGTGCTTGAGTATGGTGAGTTCGAACGCATTGGCGGCGAAGAAACGCGGCGCGCCGACGTGCGTCTGGTCGCGGCCACCAATGTCGATTTGCCGAGCCGCGCGGAATCGGGCGCCTTTCGCGCTGACCTCCTCGACCGCATCGCCTTCGACGTCGTGACATTGCCGCCCCTGCGCGCGCGTTGGGAGGACATTCCTGTCCTGGCCGAGCATTTCGGACGGCGCATGGCCGCCGATCTGGGCGCGGAACGCTTCGCCGGCTTCACGCCGCGCGCCATGGGGTTGTTGTTCGACCATGACTGGCCGGGCAATATTCGCGAGCTCAAAAACGTGGTGGAGCGCGCAGTTCACCACGCCATCGTGCTGAACGATTCCGACGCCCCGATCGACGAGATCACGATCGATCCGTTCGCCTCGCCCTACCGGCCTTCAGGCGCGCAGCGCAAAGAGAGGTCGCAGGAGCCTGCCGAGACGAACGACCGCTCGCTCGGTTTCGCCGAACAGATCGCGGCGCTTGAGGAGCGGCTGGTTCGTGAAGCGTTGATTGCGGAGGATTGGCGCCAAAATCGCGCGGCCGAGCGTCTCGACCTCACCTATCACCAGCTGCGCGGCGTCATGCGCAAACACGCCATCTCGAAATCATCGCCGCCCCCGCGCGATGAGCCTGCGAGCGAGGCCGACGCCGCCGGGTGAGCCGCGCGCTCTTTCTTTGCTGACGACGCCGCGAAATCGGCGCCAGCCCGCCACGAATTCGCCTGTGACTCCGCACCTCCGTCATGCCACTCTCCTGTCGGACGAGTATTCAAGGGGCGAAGACATGGTGCAGGCGATGCGCAAGACGTTGTTCGGTTTGGCGACGGCGGCTCTGCTTTTTACAGCGGCATGCGGCGGCGGCGATGACGACGCAGCGCGCGAGGAAGCCAGCGCCGAGACGCGCTCCAGCCAGGTTGCGCGCAATGAGCGCACGCCGGAGACGGACAATTCTGACGCGATCATCCGCGCCGGATCGGAAGGCATCATCTTCGAAGCGCGCGCCGCCAGCGCCCCGCGCGCCGCGCCCGAAGAGACGTCGCGTTTCGAATATCTGCGCTACGCCATCGACACCACCGGCGAGGCCCCGCAAGCGTGTCTGTCGTTCTCCGAACCGCTCGATCCCGCCGTCGACTATTCGCCCTATGTAGCCCTCGCCCCGCCCACTCCCATCGCCATCGCAGTCGACGGTCAAAGCCTCTGCATTGGCGGGCTCAATTTCGGCGAAGAGCGCAGCATCATCCTGCGCGAGGGGCTGCCGTCCGCTGAAGGCGAAACGCTCAGTTCGGATGAAACCACCACGCTCGATTTCGGCGACCGTCCGTCCTTTGTCGGCTTTGTCGGCAATGGCGTGATCCTGCCGCGCATTGAAGCCGACGGCCTCGCCGTCGAAACCGTCAATGTCGATGCGCTCTATATCCGCGTGTTGCGCGTCAATGAGGGCGCATTGCCCTTCCGTACGATTACGGAAGGCTTTGAAGCCGGACAGGGCGAGTATTCCTGGATGTCGTCGGATGAAGATCCGAGCGACGTCTCCGAAATCATCTGGACCGGCGAAATGGAAACGCCGGGCGCGGCCAATGCGCCGGTCGTCACCGTCTTCCCGCTCGCTGAAACGATCGAGCGTCTGCAGCCGGGCGCCTATTTCGTGGAGCTTTATGAAGCCCTCGCCGACGATGATGAGGAAGACGAGGACCTAGATTCGCTTCAATATGATTCCGAACGCGCGCGGGCGCGCCGGTGGCTGATGGTCACTGATCTGGCGCTGACGAGCTATCGCGGCGCTGATGGTCTGACGGTCGTGGCCCGCTCGCTGCAAAGCGCGGAAGCCGTCGAAGGCGCAAATATCCGCCTTGTTTCATATGCAGCCGAAACGCTCGCGGAAGTCGAAACCGACGCTTCCGGCCGCGCCTCCTTCCCCGCAGCGCTCCTTCGCGGTGAACGCGGCATGCGCCCGCGCATGATCGCAGCATACGGACCGGAAGGCGATTATGCGCTCCTCGATCTCGAGCGCGCGCCCGTCGATCTGACGAGCGAAGGCGTCTCCGGGCGGACTGCGCCTTCCGTCGCGGACGGCTTCATCTATTTCGAGCGCGGCATTTACCGGCCGGGCGAGACGGTGCACGCAACCGCGCTTATCCGCGATGCAGGGGCGCGTGCGCTCGAGGACCGCGCCGGCTCTCTTGTCGTCTACGGACCAAACGGCATTGAAATCCACCGCGAGCGATTTGAAACGGCGGAGGCCGCCGGCGCAGTCTCGATGGATTATGAAACCCCGCGCCAGGCCGCACGCGGCCAGTGGCGGATGACGGCGGAGATTGACGGCGTCGGCGTCGTCGCGCGC
>JAUIEH010000451.1 GCA_030428405.1 Alphaproteobacteria bacterium | reverse complement strand
GGCGGCGATGAGGAAACTCAGCGCTCAGCTCGGCAATTTCAGCCAGCAGCCCGGCAAATTCTGCACGCTGAAAGACGTAGGCGGATAAAGCAATGTCGATCAATGCGGTTTTAAACAACGCACTTTCGGGACTTGCGGCCAGCCAGGCCGGCATGAGGGCCTCGTCCAACAATATCTCGAACATCAACACGCCGGGCTATGCGCGCCAGGAAGCGGAGTTCGTCTCGCGCTCGATCGGCGGACGTTCGGCGGGCGTCGATGTCGCCGCAATCCGGCGCGTCACCGACAGCTATCTCGTCACCGCGTCGATGCGCGCCCAGGCGCGCGCCGCGATGGCGTCCTCCAGCTTTGAGCTTCTGGACCGCGCGCAGGCCGCTTTCGGCGACCCGACGGCGCAAACCTCCGTGTTCGGCCAGTTGAACTCCTTGTTCGCGAGTTTCGCGGAAGCGGCTAATGATCCCGCAAGCCCGGTGCGCCGCTCCAGCAGTTTGAGCGCGCTCAGCGACTCCTTGTCGACGATGGGCGACATCGCCACTCAGATTCAACGCCTGCGCGGGGAGGCCGACGGCCGCGTCGCCTCAGCGGTCGAGCGGGTGAACGAACTCCTCCAGGAAGTCACCCACCTCAACAGCGCGGTTCAGAGCGGACTGATTTCCGGGGACGCGACGGGCGCGCAAAACGCCCGCCAGCAAGTGCTCGACGAGATTTCGTCTTATCTCGACATCAATGTCTCCAATCGCGGCGATGGCGCTGTGGAGATCCGCACGACTGACGGCCTGATGCTCGCTGGACTGACCGTCGCTACACTGAGCTATGAGTCAGCGGGCTCCGCCGGCGTCGGTCAGGAATATCCGCAAATCACGGTCACGATGCCCGGCGGCGTTCCGGCCGCGCTTGACCATCGCATCTCATCGGGTGAGCTGCGTGGCCTGATCGATCTGCGCGACCGCGAGCTGCCCGCGCTCGCCGCCGAGATCGGCGAGTTCGCGGCCATGACGGCCGACGCCTTGAACATGGCGCACAATGAAGGCGCCGCTTATCCCGCGCCTCAAGCCTATGCGGGCCGCAATACCGGCCTCATCACGGGCGATGCGCATGGCTTCACCGGCGTTGCGCGCCTGGCCGTCCTGGGCGCGGACGGCAGCTATATCAATCAGATCGACATCGATTTCGACGCCAATCAGATCACCAATAACGGCGTGGTCGTGGGCGCTCCCGGCGCAACGATCGGTTCACTGACGACAGCGCTTGACGCAGCCTTGAGCGGGGCGGGCGCAGGCGCGAGCGCAACCTTCGTCAATGGTCGCCTTACGGTGACGGGACCAACGGGCTCGGGGCTCGCCTTCGTGGACGATCCGCTCGGCCCGCCCACAGTGCTTGAGCCGAACGGCGCAGCTCTGAGCGATGCAACACGCGCCGGTCGCGGTTTTGCGCATTTCTTCGGCCTCAACGATCTCGTGCAGGGCAATGGTCCCTTGTTTTTCGAGACCGGTCTCGCCGACGCCGATCCGCACGGCTTCACCAACGGCCAGACCATCGATCTGTCCCTCATCGGACCAGACGGACGCTCGGCGATCGACGTGACGGTGACGGTGGCGGGCGCGACGATGGGCGATCTGCGCACTGCGCTGAACACCGCCATGGCGGGCTACGGCACGTTCGACTTCGATACGTCCGGCAACGGCGAATTGTCGTTTAATCCGTCGGCGAGCTATTCCGGCTTTGAGATCAATGTCAGTGACGACACCACCGCGCGCGGCGGTACGGGGATGTCTTTCAGCCGCCTGTTCGGAATTGACGACGCCGCAAGTTCCGGCCGCGTCTTCGGACTGGAGCCGGCTGCGGCCGTGGCGGCCGACACCTCGCGCCTGGCCTTTGGCAAGGTGGCGGCGAATGACCGTTCGACGGGGACGGGCTCATGGATCGCGCTTGGTGCGGGCGAGGGCAGCGGCGCGCACGGTCTGCATCTGGCCGCCGAGCGCACGCTGAATTTCAACGCTGCGGGCGGATTGCCGGCGGCCTCGACCTCCTTGTTGGACTATGCCGCGCGTGTGGCTTCCGACGCAGGCAATCGCGCCGCGACGGCGGAGCGCGAACTCAGCGCTGCGAATGCGCTTAGCGATGAAGCCGCTGCGCGACGCTCCGGCGTGGAGGGCGTGAATATCGAAGAAGAGCTCGTGAAGCTCACCACGTTCCAACAAAGTTTTAACGCCTCGGCGCGCCTCATTCAGGCCGCCAAGGAGATGACTGACGCCCTGTTGGCCGTCATTTAGCGCGAGGACCGATCATGAGAATCGCAACCAACTCCATTCACCAGCTCGCCGCGTCGGACATTCAGAACGCGCAGCTTGAGCTGTTCGAAGCTCAGCGCCAGACAGGCTCTGAGAAGAAAGCGAATGACCTCAAGGGCTATGCGCGCGACGCCAAGGCGATCGTGTTTGCGCGCGGCTTTGTCGCCCAGGCCGAGGCCTATGCCGCATCCAGCGCGGAAGTCGCCAACCGTCTGGGTACGCAGGACATCGCGCTTGAGCAGATTCATGACAGCTCGCAGTCGACGCGACTGGCTTTGACCGAAGCGCTTGCGCTCGACAGCGGCCGCGATCTCGTCCAGCGCATCGATGCGGAATTTTC
>JAUIEH010000450.1 GCA_030428405.1 Alphaproteobacteria bacterium | reverse complement strand
CGGCCAGGCGTTTTTCGAGAATGCGGGCGGGTCCTATCCTTGCGCGCAGGTCGTCGACCGCCTCACCCGGTTTTACCGGACGCGCAAGGTGCAGCCTTACGGGCCCTATGAGGTCTCCCGCGTCGCGGGCGCGGAGATGGATGAAGCGCGCACGCGTCTCGCCGCGATGCTGAATGTCGAGCCCGATGAGTTGAGCTTTGGTCCGTCCACGACGCAAAACAGCTACGTCCTGGCCCAAGCCTTCGGCGAAATGCTGAGCGAGGGCGATGCGATCATCGTCACCAATCAGGACCATGAGGCCAATAGCGGGCCGTGGCGGCGGCTGGCCGCGCGCGGCGTGGAGATACGCGAATGGCGCATGGAGCCGGAAACGGGCGCGCTGCAGCTTGAAGCGCTGGACGCAATGCTCGACGCGAGCGTAAAGCTGGTTTGCTTTCCCCACTGCTCCAATATCGTCGCCGAGCTGAACCCCGTTGCGGAGATTGTGGAGCGCGCCCATCAGGCCGGCGCTTATGCTTGCGTGGACGGCGTCAGCTACGCTCCGCACGGCCTGCCCGACATCGATGCGATGGGCGCGGATATTTATCTGTATTCGGCCTATAAGACTTACGGGCCGCATCAGGGCGTGATGACGATCAAGCGCGAATTGGGCGAACGTCTGCCCAATCAGGCTCATTTCTTCAACGGCGATGTTCTGTACAAGCGCTTCACGCCGGCAGGTCCGGACCACGCTCAGATCGCAGCCTGCGCGGGAATGGCGGATTATGCTGAAGCGCTCGCGCGCCGTCATGGCGGGCCGGATGGGGGCGGTCGCGAGACGGCGTCCTTCGTACACGACCTGATGCGCGCTCAAGAGGTCAGCCTCGCCCGCCCGCTTCTGGACTATCTCAGCACGAAGAATTCCGTCCGGCTGATCGGGCCTCAAGACGCCGAAGCGCGCGCACCAACCATCGCCATGGCGCTGCAGCGGCCAGCAGGAGAGGTCGCCGCCGAACTCGCAGAAAAAAACATCATGACCAGCGGCGGCTCGTTTTACGCCCAGCGCTGCCTGGAAGGGCTGGACCTCGATCCCGCGCATGGCGTGTTGCGCACAAGCTTCGTGCACTACACCGCGCCGGAGGAAATCTCAGCCTTGATCGCAGCGCTCGACGACGTGCTTTAAGGCGCTGCATCGGCGTCGCTGTTTCGCGCCGAAACTTCGCCACACTGTTTCGCGATCGAAACTGCGCGTTTTCGCTTCGGGAGCCTGTCTGATGCGCTTTGCCGTCATGTTCGCGTTTGCGTGTCTGCTGTTCAGCGCCCCCGTCGCTGCGCAGGAGCCTCAGCGTCTCGCACTGCTCATCGGCAATCAGGACTATCCCGCCGATGTCGGCGCGCTGAACCGGCCGCTTGAAGATGTCGCCATTTTGGCGGACGCGCTGGAGGCCGCAGGCTTTGAGGTGACTATCGCGCAGGATCAAACGCGCGATGCGATGTTCGACGCCGTGTTCGCCTTCGCCGATGCGCTGTCAGCCGCCGGTCCGGGCGCGACCGGATTTTTCTACTATGCCGGTCATGGCGCGGCCGGCCCTGACGGCGCCAATTACATCATTCCGGCCGGCGCGAGCGTGAGCTCGGCGCGCCATCTCATCTCGCGCGGCGTCGAAGTGGATGCGCTGATCGCGCAGCTCTCCGACGCCCTGCCCGAAGGCGGTGAGACGGGGCCTGCGCTGTTCTTCGTGTTCGACGCCTGCCGCAACACGCTGCGTCTGGGCGATCGCTCCGTGGGCGGTGAAGGCCGCGGCTTCACCGTCGCGCGCGAGCGTCCCGGCCTGTTCATCGCGCATTCGACCCTGGCGGGAGAATTCGCGCCTGATGACGGGGCCTACGCGCGCGCTCTGGCTGCCGAAATCCGCAGGCCCGGACAGCGCGCCGGCCGCGCCTTTGAACTCGCCAACCGCGCCGTGGCGCGCACGCGTGAGCGCACCGCCGTGCCCAGCGTCGCCAACGCCTTGCTGCACGATGTCTGCTTCATCTCCTGTCCCGGCGAAGCCGGCGGAGCAGCGCCCGCGAACGCCAGCGTCATCGATGACGAGACTTTCGCGCGCGCAGCCATTGAGGGCGCAGAGGCTCTGCGGGCTTATCTCATCTTGTTTCCGGCAGGCGGGCATATCGCTGAAGCGCGCGCGCTGCTCGACGAACTCGGCGCTGACGCGGATGCTTCCGGCGACGACGCCGAAGCACTCTCTGCGACACTTGAGGCCATCGACACGCTCGACCCGTTTTTCGATCTAAACGACGCACTCGAACAAATCGTCACGCTGCACGGCTTCGATGCGCTGACGCGCGCGGCCCGGAACGGCGACGGACGCGCAGCCTTTTTGACGGGCGCAGCTTATCAGTCCGGCACATTCGCGCCGCAAAACGATGAGCGCGCCTACGGCCTCTTCTCCGAGGGCTGCGCGCGTGATTATCCGCCCGCCTGCATCAGCCTCGCCACGTTGATGCTGACGGGAACCGGCGGCGCGCAGGACCAGGCCGAAGCGCGGCGCCATTTCGAATCCGCCTGCGATGCTGGCTATGCGGACGGATGTCGCAATCTGGGACTGGTCTATTTCAACGCCATCGGCGTCGAAGCTGACGAAAACCGCGCCTTTGA
>JAUIEH010000449.1 GCA_030428405.1 Alphaproteobacteria bacterium | reverse complement strand
GAAAGCGACATTCCCGGCTATATCGCCGCCGCCGACGCAGCTTTCCCGGAACTCGAAGACGAGCCGCCGGCGCGGCCTGGTCGCAATCACTGATTGGGGTGGGGAAGCGAAGCCGGTTCCGCGCGCTTGGGCGCCGACGCTATTTTCCGGACTAGCGTTTGTAACGCGAGGCGTGACGTTCGGACCAATCGAGTTGGTGCTCGGGGCGCCCATCAGGACGCCGATCAAAAGCGACATGTGGGTTTGTCGGCTCCGCACCATGCGGCGGAGCAGCGGCGTGGGTGGTCTGTTTCGCTGCTTCAGCCTCGAGCGAAGCTCGCTTCAACGTCATCGCCATCATCGCATCTTCGGCCTCGCTGCACGGCGCAGAGAAAGCCTTGCGAATGGCGCAAGTCTCCATGTCCATGCAATCGACGCATTGCTGCGGCGCGATCTTGTCCAGACAGGCGAGAAACGGCTCAACGCCGCTGACCGCCGTGCGCACATCGCTGAGCGAAATGGCTTCGGGTTCGCGAGCGAGAATGTAGCCGCCGCTACGGCCGCGCCGGCTCAAGAGCAGGCCTGCGCGACGCATCTTAAGGAAGATCTGTTCGAGAAAGCGCGCTGGGATGGTTTCAATCTCAGCGATTTCCTTGACGGTCATGGCGTCGCCCACGATCGCCAGACGAACGGCTCCTCGCACTGCGTATCTGAATTCCTGCGAGATCATCAGCGTGCTCTGTATTGCTGTTATTCTAGATACGAACGCTACGAATAATTCGATCACTCGATTTTACCGGCCAATTTCAAAAAATGGCGTTCGAGTCGCACGACATGTTAGATCTCATCGCACAGGCTTCAAGAACTATCCAATAATCGAAATATCCAGTTTTTAGCCTGATAGTCATTCTCAAGTAGGAATGCTTTCATGAGAATATCTGTGTATCCGCCTGTGTTTAAGCTTGTTCACGCTGATGCGAGCCCGGAGCGCGAGCAATCTCACGATGGGGCGGAAAATGTTGTTTATTAACAAACGATTATGCTGTTTTACGCGGGGGGCTCGGCATCATGACAGTAGTGTGACATCGAGTCACAACTAGAGCGTCATTTGGGAGCTGACAGGCTTGACGTGTGGCCATGCGCGCAGGCGAGGCGCCTGTGCGGCTCTCTTTGTGTCACTGTATAGGTTTTTGAACAATCGAGTCACGCCGCATTTTTCAATTCGGCATGAGAACACAAGTGAACTAGCGGCGCTTAGTTACTCGATCGCCGGAGGTTTTTCTAAGTCTACTGAATATGATTTAGTCAAATGAGCTCAATCTAACGCGTGTGCGATGTTTGACGGTTCGGGGCGGCGCGCACAGTCACCGCCCCCTCAACACATCACTATTCAGTGTTTTCGCGGAGATAGGCGATCAGGTCAGCGCGCTGCTGGGCGTCGCGCACGCCGACAAAGGCCATGGTCGTGCGCGGGATGAACTGACGCGGATTTTCGAGGTAAACAAACAACGCTTCTTCGGTCCAGACGACGTGGGAATCGCGGTTGGCGCTTGAATAGCGGAAGCCGTCAACCGTGCCCGCCTCGCGTCCGATGACGCCGTGAAGGCTCGGACCGACGCGGTTTTGTCCTTCCTCTACGGAGTGACACGCCATGCATTGCCGGAAGACGCGGGCGCCTGCCTCCGCATCGCCGGTCAAAGCGGCGTATTCGGCGCGCGCTTCTGCTGGGATGTGGTCGTCCTCGGTGGCGGCGGCGTCAGCGGTGTCCGCGTCAACGGCGGCGTCCTCCAGGGCTGCATCCTCTGCAGGCGCAGCTTCATCTTCGTCCTCAACGGGCGCTTCAGAATCTGAAGCCTCGCCGGCGTCATCGCCGGATTGCTCATCCGCTGCCTCGTCGCCTGCGGCCGCCGCCGCTTCGTCGGCGGCGCCGGCGTCGGCTTCGGTTTCGACGCCAGAGCCGTCAGGAGCCGGCTCGTCCTGGGCGGAGCACGCCGCTGAACCTAGGGCGAGAATGGTCGCGACAATCGTGCTGGAGAAAAGAGAAGTGCGCATGAAGGGTCCCGCTGGTTGATCTCTCGTGAGCCTGGCGCAGAACATAGCGCCCTGCAGCCAAAGACAAGAGCTGAGCATAAGGGCGTGAATGGGACGGCGTTGGCCGCCGAGCGTGGTCAAATCGCCGCACCTGTTCCGGCCTGGGGTGCGATCTGCGTTCTGGTGAACGAGGCGCGGCGAGGGCGCGCAGCGGCGTGCCTGAGCCGCCTTCGGCGCACGAAATCATTTGACGTCGCTGAGATTCAAGGCGCGCGTGCAGAAAGTCGTTCACGAGAATTAACCTTAGCGAATGATAGTTAACGCAATTGGTTAATATCAATTATGGTAATATTAATTAATATTGATGAACATCTAATTGCTAATTAACTGTAACGATTGCTGGAATGCCTCGATACAATTGAAAATATTGCCCCTTGGAAATCTGTTTCAAGGAGGGGCGAATGCGCCGTCAACCAGACCCATCACTGCTAATGAGGCGCACATGCTCGCGACGCGGGCTTGCGGTGTCCTCCAGTCTCATCATTCCGGTCATGATCGCGCTCATGTCCGCGCCTGCATCTGCGCAGGTCGCATGCGCCGCCGGCGCAGGCGCGAACTCGACGCGTTGCGGTGATCTCGC
>JAUIEH010000448.1 GCA_030428405.1 Alphaproteobacteria bacterium | reverse complement strand
CAGGCGGATGCAGCCGACGCGCTGGCGGTGGCGGTGTGCCATGCGCATCACGCTACACTCGCGCCGGTCCTGGCGCGCTGAACGCGCGAAAGAGTAAAGAGCGCAGATGATCGGAAAGCTCACAGGCGTCGTCGACGCGATCGGCGAAGACGAAGCGATCCTGGATGTCGGCGGCGTCGGCTATCTCGTCCAATGCGGGTCGCGCACGCTGTCGGCCATGACGGTCGGCGAGAAGTCGACCGTGCATATCGAAACCTATGTCCGCGAAGACCAGTTCAAGCTGTTCGGCTTTCCGAGCGAGGACGAGCGCGCGTGGTTCGTGCGCCTGCAGGTCATTCAGGGCGTGGGCGCGAAAGTGGCGCTGGCGCTGCTCGACGTTTTAACGCCGGGCGAGCTGATGACGGCGGCCGCGCACGAAGATTCAGCAGCAGTCTCGCGCGCCCACGGCGTCGGCAAGCGGCTTGCTCAGCGCATCGTCTCCGAACTTGAAGGCAAGCCGCCGCCCATCACCCGCATGGGGGCGCCGGCGATGACCCAGGGCGCGGTCGTTTCGGCGTTCCCGAAAAAAGGCGCCGGCGCAGGCGGAGCCGCTTCGGATACCGGCGCTGGCGAAGCCGGCGTGCTGCGCGATGCAGCCTCAGCGCTCGCTAATTTGGGCGTCGGCGATGCGGATGCGCGCGTCGCCGTCTCGCGCGCATCAGCCGAACTGGGCGAAGGCGCAACGCTCGATGCGCTGATCAAGACCGCGCTCAAGGAGATTGGGCGGTGAAGGCGCTGTGCGTAGACTTGGCGGTTCGTCATGAGCGCTGAACCCGACGACCGCATCATCTCGGGCGAGGCCCAGCTCAGCGACGGGCGCGATAAGGCGCTCCGACCGCTGACATTTGACGATTTCGTCGGTCAGAAAGCCGCGACCAAGAACCTCAAAGTCTTTGTCGGGGCGGCGAAAGCGCGCGAGGAAGCGCTCGACCACGTATTGCTCTCCGGCCCGCCGGGTCTCGGCAAGACCACGCTCGCCCAGATCGTGGCGCGCGAGCTTGGAGTCGGCTTTCGCTCGACCGCTGCGCCCGTGCTCACCAAGCCCGGCGATCTCGCCGCCATTCTCTCAAATCTCGAGCCGCGCGACGTGCTCTTCATTGATGAAATCCACCGTCTCAATCCGGTCGTGGAAGAGGTGCTCTATCCCGCGCTCGAGGATTTCCATCTCGACCTCGTCATTGGCGAAGGACCGGCCGCGCGCACGATCAAGATCGATTTGAACCCGTTCACGCTCGTGGGGGCGACGACGCGCGCGGGGCTCCTGGCGACACCCTTGCGCGACCGTTTCGGCGTGCCGGTTCGATTGGAATTTTACGACGACGCCGAACTCGCCAGCATTGTCTCGCGCGGCGCGGGCAAGCTCGGCCTCGCCATGCGCGAAGACGGCGCGCTTGAAATCGCACGCCGTTCGCGCGGCACGCCGCGCGTAGCGGGACGTCTCTTACGGCGGGTGCGCGACCTCGCCGAAGATGCGGGCGCGACCGTCATCGACCGCGACGCCGCCGATCAGGCGCTGTCACGACTCGAAGTCGACGCCATTGGTCTCGACGCGCAGGACCGGCGCTATCTGCGCGCGCTGGTGGATACGTTTTCCGGCGGACCCGTCGGGCTCGACACCATGGCGGCCGCGCTCGCAGAGGCGCGCGATGCGCTTGAGGAAGTGGTCGAGCCGTTTTTGATCCAGCAGGGCTTTTTGATGCGCACGCCGCGTGGGCGCGTGGCGGCGCGCCGGGCCTATGAACATCTCGGCATGAAACCCCCGCGGTCGCTGCCGGAGAGCGGCGAGCTCTTCGAAGACGGCGGCGAGGACGCGCCCTGAAACCGAGCGGCGCCCAGCTTACGCCTTATTTCGGACACAGCCTTTAATCCGCGAGCCGGACGCAGCGCCGAAGAGCGCGGACACGGGGAGTCCAATGCGCAGTTTCTTATACATTTTTGCGCTGGCGACGGTTGTCGTCGGCGCGTCCATGATTTTCGGAGCCGAGCCGGCTCAAGCCCAGACCGATGTATGTTGCGCCTTCTCGGGCGGCCGAACCGACGACATGAGCGCGCGCGAGTGCCGTCGGCGTGGCGGTCGCATCGTTGCGGACAGCATTTGCCGGCGAGATGACGCGCGCGACCGCATTTGCTGTCAGCGCGGGCGCAGAGACTATTTCTCGTCGCGCCGCGACTGTCGTCGCACCGGCGGCCGCATCGTTCCCGATCGCCAGTGCCGCAATGAATCAGAGCCCGGCGAGCGGGTTTGCTGCCAGCGTGGACGCCGCGATTTCATGACGACGAATCGCGAATGCCGGCGCGCCGGCGGACGCATCGTCGCCGATCGCCAGTGCCGCAATGAATCAGAGCCGCGCGAGCGCGTGTGCTGTCAGCGCGGTCGGCGCGACTTCTTCACGACCAATCGCGAGTGTCGCCGCAATGGCGGCCGGGTGGTCGCTGATCCGCGATGCCGCAATGAATCAGAGCCGCGCGAGCGCGTTTGCTGTCAGCGCGGTCGGCGCGACTTCTTCACGACCAGTCGCGAGTGTCGCCGGAATGGCGGCCGGGTGGTCGCTGATCCGCGATGCCGTAATGACGCCGAGCCGGGCGAACGCATTTGCTGCTCGAGCCGGGGCCGGG
>JAUIEH010000447.1 GCA_030428405.1 Alphaproteobacteria bacterium | reverse complement strand
GCAAGCTCAGTCGCGCGGATGCGCGTGTCTTCCAGTGAAGCGCGCTGGTCGGCGAACAGGTTCATCGTGATGATGAATCCTGAGCAGGCGAGGAACATGAAAGCGACGAACATCGCCGCCTTCATCGCAATGCTCATTCGAATGAGTTTCTCAGCCATGCCCGTTCCCGACTCGATACGCCGGTCGCGGGTCTGCGCCGAGCGAATTCAAGCTCGGTAATAGACGATCAGCCTTACGGCCCCGTTAAACACAAACGCGAGGTAAAGTTAACGCGCGCAAATCTATGAGAGTTTTATCGAGGGATTGCGCCGGCCCGTTTCCGCGGGCTCAAGCCGTCTCGGCGAGACCCGCATCCTCGGCCAGTTGCGCGAGGCTTCTCAGCGGACGCGCGCCGTAATGGCTGATGACCTCGGCCGCTGCGATCGAACCGAGATGGGCGCACACGGCGAGCGGGCGCTCATTGGCGAGGCCGAACATCGCGCCGGCGGCGAAGAGATCGCCGGCGCCCGTCGTATCCACGAGGGCGGGATCGGGCGCGACCGCGTCCACGGTCTGCGCGCCTTCAGACGACACCACGACCGAGCCTTTTTCCGAACGAGTCAGAAAGGCCGTGCGGCAGTCGGCGCGCGCGCGCTCGACGGCTTCTTCGAAATTTTCGGTCTCGTAAAGAGACAAAATCTCGGTTTCATTCGCAAACAGATAATCGACATGGTGCTGGACGAGATGGCGGAAGCTGTCGCGATGACGGTCGACGCAGAACGCATCCGACAGCGTCAGTGCGACGCGGCGAGATTTGGCTGCGGCGATCTCGGCGGCGCGCACGAACGCGCGCTTGGCCTCCTCGCGGTCGAAGAGATAGCCCTCAAGATAAGTGATCTTCGCTGCGCCGATTTTGTCAGCGTCGATGTCGTCATCTGCGAACATGGCGGACGCGCCAAGAAAAGTGGACATGGAACGTTGCGCGTCCGGCGTCACCAGGATGAGGCAGCGCGCCGTAGACGGTCCGTCCTTCAGCGGGGCTGTGTCGAAATCTACGCCGGCGGCGCGCAGGTCATGCGCAAACACCTGGCCGAGCTGATCATCCGCGACCTTGCCGAGATAGCACGCCTTGCCGCCGAGGCTGGCCACGCCCGCCATGGTGTTCGCCGCTGAACCGCCCGAGGATTCCTGCGAGGGCGGCATCGCGTCGTAGAGGGCGGCGGCGCGGTCCTCATCGATCAGCGTCATGCCGCCTTTGGCCACGTCATTCGCGCTGAGAAACGCATCGTCGACCGAGCCGATGACGTCGACGATGGCGTTGCCGACGCCGAGAACGTCGTAGCGTGCGTCATTGGTCATGGTCGCGATCTCCTGAAATGCTCGAAATTCGGTGTCTGGCTTGTGACAAGGCGGGCGGACGAGCGCAAGGGCTTGCCGAGCGGGCCCCGCCAGGGCTACGGCGGGCGCATGAAACAAGTCGCGCTACTGACTTCGTCAAACATGGTCGCCGGCGATGCCAATGCGCGCGCCGATATTCACGAGTTTGATCTGCAATTCGGCGCGCTTGCGCCGGCTTGTGCATCACGAGGCATCAAGCTCGTTTCCGTCGTCTGGGACGCGCCTCAGGCGCCGTGGACCAATTTCGACGCCGTCGTGATCGGCACGACCTGGGACTATATGCAGCGCTGCGACGAATTTCTCGCGGCTCTCGACGCCATCGAGGCTGACGGCGTGAGGCTGTTCAATCGCGCCGCAACCGTGCGCTGGAATCTCGACAAGCGCTATCTCGCAGAGCTGACGACACGCGGCGCGCCGACGATCCCCACTTTGTATAAGGACGAAGCGGGCGCGGAGACGATCGCTCAGGCCTTCGACGAACTCGGCGCGGACACGCTCATCATCAAACCAGCCGTTGGCGGCGGCGCTTACCGGCTCGCCCGTATCGAGCGCGGCGCGCCTTTGCCGCCGGCGGAGGAGCTGCCGGACGGCGCGGCATTGATCCAGCCCTTCCTGCCAAGCGTGCAGGACCAGGGCGAGGTCTCCTATCTCTTCTATGACGGCGTATTCTCCCACGCCGTGCATAAACTGCCGAAAGCGGGCGAGTTCCGCGTGCAGTCGATATTCGGCGCGCGCGAGACGACATATGAACCGGGCACGGAAGAAATCGCCCGCGCCAAGAGCGTGCTCGACGCCGTTGGCGAGCCGCTGCTTTATGCGCGCGTCGACATGATCGCCGGACCAGACGGCAAGCCGCTCCTCATGGAGCTCGAGCTTGCCGAGCCTTACCACTATCCCGAGCAGGGACCCGATTGCGGCGCATATTTCGCCGCTGCGCTGGAGCGCTATCTCGGCGCTGACTGACGTCTAATTCTTGAGGGACTTCGCTTTGAACGCGCAGTCTTCGACGATGGCGCAGCGCCAGCATTCCGGCTTGCGCGCTTTGCAGACATAACGGCCGTGCAGGATGAGCCAGTGATGCGCGCCCTGCTTGAAGCGCTCAGGCGTGACCGCTTCCAGACCGTCCTCGACGTCGCGCGGCGTCTTGCCCGGCGCTAGTCCGGTGCGGTTCGAGACGCGAAAGATATGGGTATCGACGGCGATGGTCGGCTCGCCGAACGCTTCGTTCAACACGACATTCGCGGTCTTGCGGCCGACGCCGGGCAGGCCTTCAAGCGCCTCG
>JAUIEH010000446.1 GCA_030428405.1 Alphaproteobacteria bacterium | reverse complement strand
CCATCAGGACTTCGCGAATTATCCCGGTGCAGAGCAGGGACTGGTCGACGCCGACGAGCTCTAAGCGCGGGCGGGCTCAGCCTTCCACGGCGTCGGGATCAGGCACGCCGACGACGTGGAAGCCAGCGTCGACATGCACGACCTCGCCAGTGCACGACTTTCCGAGGTCGGACAACAGATAGAGCGCAGACCCCGCAACGCCTTCCATCGTGGTGTCCTCCTTCAGGAGACTCCACTGCTTGCCCGTCGACATCAGCGAGCGACCGCCGGATATCCCGGCCATGGCGAGCGTGCGCATCGGGCCGGCTGAGATGGCGTTGACGCGGATGCCCTTGGGGCCAAGGTCGCGGGCCGCATAGCGCGTGCACGCTTCCAGCGCGGCCTTGGCCACGCCCATGACATTGTAGGACGGCACGACGCGCTCGGCGCCGAGATAGGTCATCGTCACCATCGCGCCGCCATTGCTCATCAGGGCGGAGGAGCGCTTCGCGGCGTCGACGAAGGAGAAGGCGGAGATGTCGAGCGCGCGCTGAAAACCCTGACGCGTCGTGTTCTCGACGAAGGAGCCTTGCAGCTCGTCCTTGCCGGCGAAGGCGATGGCGTGGACGAGCCCGTCCATACGGTCCCAGCGTTCGCCAATTTCCGCGAACGCACGGTCCATCGAAGCGTCGTCGGCGACGTCGGCCTCGATCAGAAGCGGTTGACCGCCAAGGCTTTCGACCAGCGGGCGCACGCGCTTTTCCAGCTCGACGCTCTGATAGGTGAACGCAAGCTCAGCGCCTTGCGCCGCCAATTGGCGCGCCACGCCCCAGGCGATTGAGTTCTTGTTCGCCACGCCCATGACCAGCACGCGCTTGCTGCGCATCAGATCGCCTGTGGGAAAGCTCGCGTCGTCGTCGGCCATGACGTCCTCATCTGATGGAACCGGAATGCGAAGGGCTATGGGCGAGGGCGGCCAGCGTCAAGCTCAGGCGCGAAAGGTCGCGATCGCGTTGCGCGGCGATTGCGGGAGGCGCCCAATAGACGAGTTCGCAAATTGTTGAGAATGGCTCGCATGCTGTCTTTTCCCAGACGGACAATCATGCGACCGTCCCGGCCATAAAAGCGATAGGGAGCGGCTGACGCCTGACGCGCATGACTCACGAACCGACACCACGGTCGCAATCCATTGAAAAAAGCTGGAGAAATCTCGATTGGGCGAGCGTGTTCGCCGCGATCATCTATCCCATGCTCGGCGTTTTGGGAGTCATCGGCGCGATCATCGCCGGGCTGGCTTTTGAAGGCCTGACTTTGCGCTGGTGGTATTTTCCGCTGGCGCTCGGTGTCGGCGGCGCGACCTTGGTCATCTGTAATTTCGGCGTCGGCGTTCTGCATCGGGTCTGGCAGCACAAGGCAGGCACGCTGCGCTGGCCCGCCCAGGTCCTGACCATGTTCAACTACGTCATCGCGATGCAGGGCCAGCTAAAGGACTGGGTGAACTATCACTCCCAGCACCACCGCCTCTCGGACCGTCCCGGCGACCCCCACAATCCCGCCGAGGGCCCGATCTGGGCCTGGATCGGCTGGCTCCTGTTCCGCGATCAGAACGATCTCAAGCGACCCTTGGCGATGTGGCTGCGCGACGTCAAAACCGTGCGCTTCCTCGACAATAATTACTACGTGCTGACCTTTCTGACGCATCTGGTCGCGCCTGCGGTCGTCTATCTCATCGTCTGGCTGACGGGCGGCTCGCTCTTGCTCGCCTTCCTGCTGCACGCGACTGCTGTGACGGCGCGCGGGGTGCAGTTCCACGCCACGACCTTGGGCGTGAACGTGTTCGGCCACATGAAGACGCCGGCCTGGGCGCAGTGGACCCTGGCGCTGTTGACGGGCGGGGAGGCTATCCACGCCCATCACCACGAGTTTCCGCGCTCGGCGCTGCATCTGCCGCGCAAGGGGCTCATCAACCGCTTGGTCGATTACAACGGCACGCTGTTGTTGATCTTCCGCAAGCTGCGTTTCGCGCGCGATTTGGAAATTGCGCCGATTTTCGCCGGGCGCGCGGCCGCGCGGGCCGCCTAGCATTCGTGCAAGAAAAAGCTGACGCTTGGGGGCGTCAGCTTTCTGCGCGCGCCATCACCAGCGAGCCGTTCGTGCCGCCAAAGCCGAACGAGTTCGACATCACACAATCGAGCGAAACGCCGTCCTGCAGGGCGGTGATGATATTGGCGTCGCCAATCTCGGGATCGATTTCGTCGATATTGATGGACGGCGCGATGAAGCCGTTCTGCATCATCAAGAGGCAGTAGATCGCTTCCTGCACGCCGGCGCCGCCAAGAGAGTGTCCGGTCATGGATTTGGTCGCCGAGATGGCTGGCTGATCGGAACCCGCCCCGAACACGCTGCGAATGCCTTCGATCTCGCGCACATCGCCGACCGGCGTCGCTGTGGCGTGCGGGTTGATGTAGTCGATCTTGCGTCCGCCGAGCCCCGCCATGGCCTGCTTCATCGCGCGCGCGCCGCCTTCGCCGGAAGGCTGCACCATGTCGAAGCCGTCCGACGTTGCGCCGTAACCGACAATCTCGGCGTAGATCTTGGCGCCGCGCGCTTTGGCGCGCTCCATCTCTTCAAGCACGAGAACGCCTGCGCCGCCCGCAATGACGAAGCCGTCGCGGTCCTTGTCGAAGGCGCG
>JAUIEH010000445.1 GCA_030428405.1 Alphaproteobacteria bacterium | reverse complement strand
TTGTCGCCGATATTGAGCAGGCGAGCCTGATCCTGACGTCTTTGCGCAATCAAGGGGTCCGCATCGCGCTGGATGATTTTGGTACGGGTTATTCCAGTCTTCGCCATCTGCGCGAATTGCCGTTCGATAACCTCAAAATCGACCATTCATTCGTGCACGACATGGATGACGGCGCCGAAGCGCTGAGCATCATTCAGACGATTATCGATCTTGCGCGAAATCTGGGCATCGCCGTCACAGCGGAGGGCATCGAAGACGATTGCTCGGCTGCGAAACTCAAAGAACTCGGGTGCGCCAACGGGCAGGGTTATCTCTGGGGCCGTCCCAAGCCGGCCGGCGACATCATGGCTGCGCCCGAGACGCTCGAAGAGTCACTGAGCGAAGAAGTCGAGGACGCCATGGCCGAGACGCTTGCGTTGCGCAAAAGCGCTGGCTGATGCGGCGTTGCATTGCTGCAACCGCACTGATCTTCGCGCCACTCTTCGCCGCCCACGCTGAGAGTGTCGTCGACCAGGTTGAGCGCCTGGACATCGAGCGCGGCGAATTCGAGTGGGAGCTGCAAAACGTTTATGCGCAGGCCACGGATGATGAAGCATCCGTGCTGTTGATGAATCTGTCTGCTGAATATGGATTCTCCGAGCGTTTCGCGTTGGGTTTCGAACTTGAGACCGAGCGCGAGGGCGCAGACCGACTTTCGGCCGATGAGGTCGGGCTTCAGTTCAAATTCGCGGTCCTTAATCCGGAAGATGACGGCTTCGGCCTGGGCGCTCAGTTTTCGCTCGAGCACAGTTTCGAGGACGACGAGCTGGGCGCGGAGTTTCGTCTCCTGGTCGAGCAGCGCTTTCAGGAATTCGTTTTGGCGACGGACATTGTCCTTTCGACGGGCGCTGACAGCGAAGCCGGCGGTGAGAGCGTCGGCGTGCGCTACCAGGCGCGTCTGGACTGGGAGCGCTCATGGGGCGTGTTTGCGCTTGAAGCCGGCGGCGATCTTGGAACGTTCGACGCCTTCACTGATGTTGACGAGGCGCGTCACTGGCTGGGCGCTGTGGCGGGCTTTGAGGCGGGACCTATCGGAATTGAGCTCGGCGGATTTGGCGGTCTGACCGAGGAAACGCCGGACCTGCAATTGCGCCTCGAACTTGAGCTGCGCTGAGGCGTTCAAAACGTCCTTACAAATTGTGCTTCATCGTGGCGGTTGAAATCTTCGCGCTCTGGGCGACGATATTTTGCTTCATCTTTTACTTCAGACGTCTGGCCGAGTGATCCAGACGATTTAAGCACCTTAATTTCTTAAAGATATCCGCAGTTTGTGACGGATATGCGTCGAACGCCGTGTCTCGCGCGCAACATTGAGCGCCTCGATCGGGCGAGTCGCAAATTTCTAACGCGACAGTTCCTCTTTGGTCGTTAACGTTTCTTAACGGCGTCTTCGACGCGCGTTTTGGATTCGACGTCGACGCCGGCGTTGAGGGGAGCTTGCGTTGTGTTCAAGAATTTGTCTCCGTCGCGCCGCCACATCGTTTTGCCAACAGCGTTCTCAATATTGACCGCCATGGCCGCGAGCCTCGGCGCCAGCTCACCCGCAAGCGCGCAATTTGCCTGCGACAGCACGATACCGGGCGGCGCCGTCAACGCGATGCCGACCGGCGTCGGAAGTGTCGCCTGCGGACCGTTCTCGGGCGCATCCGACGCACTAGCCGTTGCATTTGGAAACAACGCGCAGGCAACAGGTTCGTTTACGACAGCCATCGGCACCGACACGGACGCAACAGACGACTTCGCCACAGCAGTAGGCATGACCGCCCAGGCGACTGCTAGATTCACGACAGCTCTCGGTGCGCGCGCCTCGGTCAGCGGTGAAGCCGCGACCGCCGCCGGCTATCTCTCTAGCGCTAGCGGCGTTGGCGCATCGGCGTTCGGGAGGTCGGCCGAAGCGAGCGAAACTAATGCGATCGCCATTGGAACGAGAGCGGCCGCGATCGAGAATTCCGCCATCGCCATTGGAACGGATGCGGCCGCGAACGAGATTTCCGCCATCGCCATTGGCCAAACCGCAAGCGCTACTGGCGTGGCGGCTTCGTCCTTCGGCTCGAATGCAATCGCGAGCGGCGCATCCAGTCTCGCAATGGGCGAAGACGCGTCGGCGTCGGGCAATTCCGCCGTGGCCATCGGCGCTGGCGCGCTTGCAAACCAGGTCAGCACCACCGCCGTTGGCGACGGCGCCGCTGCAACCGGCATATTCTCATCGGCGTTCGGCGTCGGAGCATCCGCGCAGGACGAATACAGTTTGGCGTTCGGCAGGAACGCGATGGCGACAGATTACAGCGCAATTGCTGTCGGCACCTTAGCGGAGGCCTCGGGACAATACGCAACCGCTATTGGTCGAGAGGCGGTTGCGAGCGGCCTCGAAACCGTCGCGTTCGGATATATGGCCGAGGCGAGAGCGGCCGAGGCGGTGGCGATCGGCTATCGCTCGCGCGCCACTGCTGGTTTCGCCATCGCCATAGGCGGTAATACGTTAGCGCAAGGCGAAGATTCCGTCGTTATCGGCAATGCGTCTGCTGCGCTCGGCAATAATGCCACGGTCATAGGGTCGAACGCAGGTGCTTTGAGTGCCGATACGACGGCAGTCGGAGAGAGCGCGCTGGCGGTCATGGAGGGTGCGACGGCGATC
>JAUIEH010000444.1 GCA_030428405.1 Alphaproteobacteria bacterium | reverse complement strand
GAATAGACGCATCATCGTCTTGCGTGCGAAGGCACTGGACCACATTGCGGAAAGCGCGATGCGCGTCGTCGCGCCGCCCCTGCTCCAGAGCGACAACGCCGAGCTGGTAATGGGCCAGCGCATAATCCGTATCAAGATAAAGAGCGCGCCGCAAGACCCGCTCGGCCTCGCTGTGCTGGTCGGAATGTATCAGAGCCAAGGCGAACAGGTAATGCGCCTGCGGATCGAGCGAGCCGCTGTCGACGATCCGGCGCCCGGCGGAAGCCGCCTCCCGCCAGGCGCCTGCACGCAGATGAACGTTGAGCTCGCCCAGCGGGTCATCACTTGCGGGGCGCACGGCATCGACAACCTTACCGACTTCATCGCGCGCAACGACGGACCGCTTAGCGGCTTCGCGCTGAATCGGCGCGGTCGATGCACGGCGTTTAACCGCCGGCGTCTCGACCCTCGGCTTGAGGCGTGCGCCGTGGACGGCGGATTTGCGATAGAGCGTGGCGCCGGGCGTTGTGACAGGTTCCAGAACGCGAGAAATTTCGAGATAGGGTTCGGAATGCCCGGAGAGGAACCATCCGCCCTCTGAAAGGCTCTCCTGAAACCTCTGCAATAGCCGCCTGACCAGCGCGGCGTCGAAATAGATCAGCACGTTGCGGCACATGATGATATCGAGCCCGCCGAATTCGCCAGCGTCGGGTTGCTCGGCGTAATCGGCCAGATTGTGCCGGCGAAAAGTGACGCCGCGCCGATAGGCGTCTCGAAGCCGCCATTTGCCGTTTTCCGGCTCAAAACAGCTCTCGACCATCGTCGGCGAGAGGCCGCGCAGTTCCCATTGTCCGTAAACGCCCGCTTCAGCCTGCGCGAGCCGCGTGGCGCAAACATCCGTAGCGAGAATTTTGACGCGTCCAGATTCCACCAGATCGGTGGCTTCGCGATGCAGCAGTATCGATAAGGTGTAAGGTTCCGCGCCGCTGGAGCAGCCCGCACACCATATGCGAACCGGCCCGGCGCCGCGGCGTTTCGCCAGGTCCGGCAATATGATCTCGCGCAGAGCGTCCCATTGTTCCGGGTACCGCCAGAAGAACGTTTCACCGACCGTTACGCTGTCGATCAGGCGGGACCATTCCGGCCCGTCTGTGCTCTGCGATTTCAGTTGGCTGAGATAGGCCGAAACGCCCGACAGTCCCAGCGCGCGACGGCGCTCTTCGACCTTCTCGACCAGGAATGACGAGCGTGAAATCCAATCGGTCGCGCCAAGCTGCGCGCCGATGGCGGCGGCGATTTCGCTGAGTGCGGGGTCGGTCTCCCGCTCCGCCTCGAATTGAACGGGGATCATTGCGCCGCCTCTTCGAGAACGCTGCGGCGGCGCAGCTCTTCTTCTTGAAAATGGGCGATGCGTTCGCGCTCAAACGCGCCGAGCACGCGGGAGATGTCGAGCAAAAGATACGTTCCGTCATCGCTGGAAATTTCGCCCTGCACACAATCGCGATGTGAGCTGCCGTCAGCGATCGGCTTGATGTCGTCCTTGTTGACATCCAGGACGGCGCGCGCCCGCTCGACCAGCAATCCCGTCCTCGGCGCCGCACCTTCCAGCAATATAACGTGATCGTATAATCCCGGCTTTGAGGCTGGCGCGACTTCAAGCAGCGTTGAAAGGCGCAAGACTGTGACGAGCTCGTCTGCATACGTAAAGAAGCCGGCCAGCGCAGACGGCGCCGATGGCGGCGCACCAAGTCTCGGGGCCGCCATGACGCGCGCGACGACGGTTCGCGCCAGCGCAAATTTCGAGCCGCCAGCCTCAAATGCGATGATTGTCTGTTCGTACATTGCGCCCCACCGCCAACGTCAACTGGACGTTGCAAACTCAAGGGGGATGCTCGCAGACTCACATTGAGATTTTTGTCATTAAAATTGTCGGCAATTATTCAATATTCGCGTTGATCGAATTTCGCGCGCTCACAGACGCCATGTCGTCGCGATGATCGACGATGCCGGCGAGCTCGCCGATCACTATGTCTACTCGCCCTTCGGCGTGCAGGAACCGCTCGTCTCCTAGAGGCGGGGTCGAGCCGGGAATCGGTTCACCGACTAATTTCCGCCTGGCCCTCACGCCGCGTCGATGGGCCGGCCTCGGGTTTCTGGGAGGAAGAAGAAACAGATCGCCATGGCGAGCCCAAGGGCAATGACAGGATACCAGAGACCGGAATAGATGCTGCCGGTTGCCGCCACGATCGCAAACGCTGTCGTCGGCAGAAAGCCGCCGATCCATCCAGATCCCACGTGATAAGGAAAGGACAGCGAGGTGTAGCGAATGCGCGCGGGGAACAGCTCGACCAGCAATGCGGCGAGCGGTGCGTAAAGGCCGGCGCCGAGAATGACGAAATAAGCGATGAGCGCGATGACGGCGGGCCGGTTGATCGCGTCTGGCGCGGCGGCATCGGGATAGCCCGCCGCTTCAAGCGCTCCATCCATCTCCAAACGGAAAGCTTCTATGGCGGCGGCGCGTTGCGCGTCAGACAGCCCCTCCGGCTGCGGAGCAACGACTACGCGCGCGCCGACGCGAACCTCGGCGGGCGCACCGGCGCCAAGCCGCACATTGTCATAGCTCACGCCATTGCCGGTGAGGTAGGACTTGGCGATGTCGCAGGAGCGCTCATCGAATTGCGTGCGCCCAACAGGGTCGAACTGCAGCGA
>JAUIEH010000443.1 GCA_030428405.1 Alphaproteobacteria bacterium | reverse complement strand
GGCTGCGCGCGCCGAGATGGCGCGACAGCGCGTGCGCATAGAGATAGCCGAGCAAAAGTACGGCCTGGAAGAATACGAGCGCTGTGTTCCAGACGCCGGGCGAGCCGCCCAGAAGCGGCGTCGCCATTTTGGCGAACATTGGCTGCACTGCGAACATCAAGGTCGCGCTGAAGGCGAGCGTGCCCGCAAACGCCGGACCGACGGCGCGGTCGAGATGAGCCGAAAAGCGGGCCGCGAAAGCGGCGGGCGCGCGTTGCGTCATGTGATTCTTCCGGAAAAGCCGATGCGCTTGGATCTCAGAGGATCAAAATTGCGCGCTTTGCATTGAGGATTGGCTAACGACGAGGTCCAAAAAGACGTGATTTTTCCACCCGACATCACCGAAAAGGCGCGCGACTTGCTCGCCGCGGCGCGCGAACGCCGGCTCAGGCTTGGCACGATTGAAAGCTGCACCGGCGGTCTCATCGCCGCCGCTCTTACAGAGATTCCCGGTTCTTCCGACGTTTTTGAGCGCGGCTTCGTCACCTATTCCAACGAAGCCAAGGCCGCCCTCGGCGTGCCGTTGGAAATTTTGCAGAGCCTCGGCGCCGTCAGCGCGCAGACCGCTGGCGCCATGACCCAGGCCGCGCTGGATCAATCATCGGCCGACGCCGTGGTCGCAGTGACGGGCATCGCCGGTCCCGGCGGCGGCACGGCGGAAAAACCGGTCGGGCTGGTTTATCTGGCCGCCGCCACGCGCGCCGGCGAGTTACAGATCCTCGAGCGCAAATTCGGTGATCTGGGACGTTCCGAAATCAGGCTCGAAAGCGTCAGGACGGCGCTGTCGCTGCTTGCCGGCGTGGCGGGCGTTCCCGCTCAGGCCTGAGCGGTTTCGCCCCACCCGTCCGTGCGCGTTTCGGCGACGGTTGGTTCGAGCGCTTCCCTGTCGCCGCGATGTTCGAGCACGCGGGCCGCGCGCATCTCGAAGGCGGTGATGATGAAGCGGCTGGCGCGGGCGAGATTGGCGTTGAGCACGCCGGTCAAGAGCGGGTTGGCGAACTCAAACTCAATGTCGAAGCGTACGCGCGTGGAGCCGTCCGACAGCGGAATGAAGCGCCAATGGTTTTCCAGCACGCGAAACGGACCTGAGACGTTGGAGACCGCAATCGTGCGCGCCTTGTCGTCTACGCGCACGCGCGTGGTGAACCTTTCACGGATGAATTTGAAACCAATCGCGGCTTCCGCCGTGAACTGTCTGACGCCAGGCTGAGGCTCAGAGGCGCTCAGGATACGCATAGCACGGATATATTTGATGAATTCGGGATAGCGCTCGACATCCGCGACCAGGGCGCAGAGCTCGTCGGCGTCGTGAAAAATGCGACGGGTTTCGCGAAGCTTCGGCATGAAATACGCGCTTAGCCGCCTTGTTGTGCGAGTTGGGCGTCGCGAGCGGCGCGCAGCCGTTTGAAGTCGTCGCCGGCGTGATAGCTCGAGCGCGTCAGCGGCGAGGCTGAGACCATCAAAAAGCCTTTGGCGCGGGCGATCGTCTCATAGGCCTTGAACTCGCCGGGCGCGACGAAGCGCTCAACGCCGGCGTGGCGGCGCGTGGGCTGAAGATATTGGCCGATGGTGAGGAAATCGACGCCGGCCGAGCGCATGTCGTCCATCACCTGCATCAGCTCTTCCTTGGTCTCGCCGAGACCTACCATCAGACCCGATTTGGTGAATTGCGACGGATCGCGCTCTTTCACGCGCTCCAAAAGGCGCAGCGAGTGATAATAGCGCGCGCCCGGACGGATGGAGAGATAGAGCCGCGGCACGGTCTCGAGATTGTGGTTGAAGACGTCGGGCTTGGCGTCGATGACGGCGTCGATCCAGCGCGCGTCCTTGCGCAGAAAATCAGGCGTCAGAATCTCAATCGTCGTCGAGGGCGCATGCGTGCGGATGGCGCGGATGGTCTGCGCGAAATGCTCCGCTCCGCCGTCGATCAGATCGTCGCGGTCGACGGAGGTGACGACGACGTGCTCAAGACCCATTTTCGCGGTCGCGAGCGCTACGTTTTCCGGCTCGGCCGCATCGAGCGCATTCGGCAGGCCGGTCGCCACATTGCAGAAAGCGCAAGCGCGCGTGCACACCTCGCCCATGATCATGAAGGTGGCGTGCTTTTTCTCCCAGCACTCGCCGATATTCGGACAGCCCGCCTCCTCGCACACCGTGACCAGCGCGTGTTCGCGCACGATCTGCTTGGTTTCGGCATAGCCGCGCGAGACCGGCGCCTTGACGCGAATCCAGTCGGGCTTGCGCTGCAGCGGCGTTTCCGGCCGGTTGCGCTTTTCCGGATGGCGCTGAGCGGCGCGATCCTTCGCAGTGTCAATAATGACCGCCATTGGGATCAAAATGGCCTGCGTTCCTCCGCGCTTCAACCCGGATGCGCTTTAAGGAGCGGCTTCATCCTTGCATAGGTGCTATTCTTGACGCCCACGCGGTGAGGATGCTCGGCCATGAGTGCTCGGACGCTGGAAAATCCCAATCGGGCGAACCTGTTTACGCCCTTGCGCGTGGCGCTCGCGTTGATGGTCGCCGTACCGCACGCATTTCTCGTCCCCGCCGGCGTCGAACTATCTCCGACCGGCCATTGGATCGCGCATAATCTCGCCGCCGTCGCGGTCGACGGGTTCTTCATCCTGTCGGGCTTTTTGATCGCCAAGAGCC
>JAUIEH010000442.1 GCA_030428405.1 Alphaproteobacteria bacterium | reverse complement strand
TAAATTAAGCGCCCGTGTGCGGACGAATGACGATTTCCACGCGACGGTTGCGCGCGCGGCCTTCCGCCGTCGCGTTGTCGGCGACGGGCTGCGTTTCGCCGCGGCCTGCGACATACATCCGTTCACGCATCACACCGCGCGAGATCAGATATTGCGCAACGTTGGACGCACGGTTTTCCGACAGACGCTGATTGTAGCCGGCGTCGCCGTCAGCCGAGGCGTGGCCGATGACGTCGACATAGGTCTGCGGATAGTCGACCAGCGTGCGGCCGATATCGTCGAGCACCGGATAGAAGCGCGGCTCGAGCTGATAGGAGCCGGCCTGGAAGGAAATGTCGGACGGCAGGCTGAGAAGAATGTTCTCGCCTTGACGCGACACACCGACGCCGGAGCCGGCGAGTTCGGCTTCAAGCGCTGCGGCCTGACGATCCATGTAGTTGCCGACCAACCCGCCCGCGAGCGCGCCGACGCCAGCGCCGACAAGCGCATTGCGGCGGTCGTCGCCGCCGGCGAGCGTGCCGAGCAGCGCGCCAGCGCCTGCGCCGAGAAGCGCGCCGGTGGCGGTGCGGTTGGGGGTCGGATTGCCGTACTGATCGTACGTCGTGCAAGCAGCCGCGGTGAAAGCGGCCGCGACGCCCAGGACAACCAGTCTCTTCATCTAAATTCCCCTCAAAATCTGTTTCCAAACGGTCAGAGGCGCGACCGCGCTGTCGTCTTACAGGATAAAATCGCCGCCGCCGAGGGTTTGCGCGCCGATCGCGCGTCAAATTTCAGTCGGAACGGCTCCGAAATGGGTTGAAGCGGGTTTTCGCGCCGCGCCGAAACGATATTCTGCGAAGCGGGGATGTCGTTGTCAGCGGGGCGAAAGCAGTGGGTCTGTCCAGTCAGCGCCCGCGCCGCGCCGCCCTGTTGATAGATTTCGACAACGTCAAATCGCGCGTGCTCGCGCAATTGGCTGGCGACGTGCTCGCAATTCTCGCGAGAGGCGAAGGCTGCCCTGAAAAGCAGCGTCGGCGCTTCGCCGCCAAGATCGTCTATTGGAACGTGCGCGAAGGCGGCAACCGCCAGGAAAAGATCGACGCTTTCATCGCCAATGGCTTCGAGTTCAAGGCGACCAACTCCATCGTCAGCGAGAAGAGCACGGCCGACACCATGATCGCCTTCGACATCGGCGACCTGGTTCACCGCCGCCCGCGCGTCGACGAGTTCATCCTGATGTCGAGCGACAGCGACTTCCTGCCCGTTCTCGAGCGACTGCAGGACATGGAGCGGCGGGTCACTGTGTTCGCCCGCAAGACCGACACCTCGCAGGCTTACTGGAACGGCGAGGTGACCATCGCCGATCTCGACGAGCTGATCAGCGCCGCGCGCGCCCGCGCCGCCGAACGCCAAAGCCGCAAGCGCCGCCTCGCCGCCATATTGGAAGCGCCCGGACGTTGGCTCGGCGGGCGGCTGCGCGCCTTGAATCCTTGGACCCTCCTGCGGCGGATGCGGCGCGAGCCCCAGGGGACTGCGCGCTTCGACACGATCGAAGCGCTCGCCGACGACCTCGTCATTGAGATGCATGATCGCGGCGTCAGCGAGCTGAACATCTCAGCGCTCGCGCGCGTCCTGTCCAAATATCCTGATTTCGAGGCCCAGGGTCCGGCGACGCGGGTCTGGTTCGGCTTCGGCAGCCATCACGACCTGATGCGCGCCATTGTCGGCGCGCGTGACGATTTGCGCGTGCGACCAGGTCCGCGACGCGGCCGGCGGCGCACGGTGAAGCTTGTATTGGCCTCTGCCCCTTGACGCTTTCCGCGCGCGCTCTTATGTCGGCGCTCAAGCGTGTTAGCAGTCAGCTCGCCTGAGTGCTAACGGCGCGCAAGTCGGTCTCGCACCGACATATCGGCAACTGTCTATTTGGAGGAAGGACGCGATGAAATTCCGTCCCTTGCATGACCGCGTCGTCGTTCGCCGCATCGACGAAGACGAAAAAACCGCGGGCGGGATCATCATTCCCGACACCGCGAAGGAAAAGCCGCAGGAAGGCGAAGTCCTGGCCGTGGGCCCGGGCGCGCGCGGCGAAAGCGGCGAGCTTGTCGCCCTCGACGTCAAAGCCGGCGACCGCGTCTTGTTCGGCAAATGGTCCGGCACCGAAGTCAAGATTGACGGCGAAGACCTCATCATCATGAAGGAATCCGACATTCTCGGCGTCCTTGAAGCCACGAAAGCCAAGAAGAAAGAGACCGCATAAGCGGGTTTCGCTTCGAGAGCTTTCGCTGCCACCGCACTATTGAACAGAGAGGGACACACACATGTCCGCAAAAGACGTCTATTTCGGCGCCGACGCGCGTGATCGCATGCTGCGCGGCGTCGACATCCTGGCCGACGCCGTCAAAGTGACGCTCGGCCCGAAAGGCCGCAACGTCGTCCTCGAGAAGTCGTTCGGCGCCCCGCGCTCGACCAAAGACGGCGTCACGGTCGCCAAGGAAATCGAGCTCGAAGACAAGTTCGAAAACATGGGCGCGCAGCTTCTCCGCGAAGTCGCGTCCAAGACCAATGACGAAGCCGGCGACGGCACCACGACCGCCACGGTTCTCGCGCAGGCCATCGTTCGCGAAGGCATGAAGCGCGTGGCCGCCGGCATGAACCCGATGGACCTCAAGCGCGGCATCGACAAGGCCGTCGCGGAAGTCGTCGGCGACCTCAAGAAGAA
>JAUIEH010000441.1 GCA_030428405.1 Alphaproteobacteria bacterium | reverse complement strand
GTCCTTGGCCATAGCCTCCAGCGCAGGTCCGGCGACAGCGCGCACATCGTCGTCATTGCCGACGCACATGAACACGATGTCGCGATCAGCGACCGCCTCGGAGATGACGGCGCAGGCCCGGCCGTCATATTTCTTGGCCCAATCGGCGGCTTTCGATGCGGTCCGGTTCCAGACGCGCACGTCATGCCCATCCGCGACCAGATGTCCCGCCATGGGGAAACCCATGACGCCAAGTCCAAGAAACGCGACGTCAGCCATGTGTACGGGCTCCCAATGTTGCTGTGAGGCTTGATAGTCTGCTCGCGCGACACGTTGAAGGGGGCGCACGGTGGGACGTTTATTCGGGCTGATTTTGAAGACCTTGTTCTGGGGCGTCCTGGGCGTTGCGCTGCTCGTTGCGGGCTGGAGCGCGTGGATCGCCTGGCGCATCAATTCGAGCCTGCCTCAAATAGAAGGCGAGATGGTCGTTGCGGGGATTACGGGCGAGGTCTCGATCCTGCGCGACGAACACGGCGTGCCGCATATTTTCGGAGAGACCGATGAAGACGTGTTTTTCGGTCTCGGCTTCGCGCACGCACAGGACCGCCTGTTCCAGATGGAGCTGATGCGCCGCGCGGTGCAGGGTCGTTTGTCCGAAGTGGTGGGCTCGGCCGCCCTGCCTGTCGACCGGCGCTCGCGCACGCTCGGCTTTGCGCGCAGTGCTGCGGGTTCCGCGGCCCTGATGGATGACGAGACCCGCACGGTCGTTGAGGCCTACGCCGCCGGCGTGAATGCGCTGATCGACAGCAATGGCTTCGTCGCGCCGCCCGAGTTCCAGCTTTTGATGTTCTCGCCGTCGCATTGGACCGTCGAGGATACGGCGGGCGTCCTCTATTACATGTCCGACAGCCTCGTCGCCGGCGCGGGCGATGAGTTTGCGCGCGCAAGACTGGCGCGCGAACTCGAAGAAGACCGCATCGCAGAATTCCTTACGCCCTATCCCGATTTCGGCGTCACCGCGCTGAGTGCGGTCGATATGGGGCTCGTAGCGCCCGCACAGCCGGAAACGGTCCGGGACGAGATTGCAGACGACGACGCAGCGATCGACGCCGATGGTGCGGGCGAAGATGCATCCGATGCGGATGAAAATAGCGATGCAGACGACGAACCCGACCTTGGCGGCGTGGAAGAAGAACCGGGCCCGGGCTCGAACAATTGGGTGGTCTCTGGCGCTCTCACGGCCTCGGGCGCGCCATTGCTCGCCAATGATCCGCATCTGGGACTTTCCGCGCCGGGCGTCTGGTATCTGGCGCGTCTGGCGCTATCGGACGGCGACGTCGTCGGCATGACGCTGGCGGGCGCGCCCATGGTGGTTCTGGGCCGCAATGAGCACGCCGCCTGGGCCTTCACCAATACCGGCTATGACGTTCAGGACCTCGTGCTCGTCCCGCTCGACGAACTCGATGCGGAACGGCGCGAGGAGCGCATCAATGTGCGGCTCGGCGGGACGCAGACCCATGTCGTGCTCGACACCGAGCTTGGCCCAGTGCTCGACCGCGAGCAGTTCGGCCTCGACATGTTCCCCGAAGACGTCGCCGTGGTTTTACGCACCACTGCGGATGATTTCGACAATATGGGCGTGCGCTCTGCGCTGCAGCTGATGCGGGCGCGCGACTGGGATGATTTCGTCGAGGCGGGACGCGGCTGGACTGCGCCCATGCAGAACGTCTTGTTCGCCTCCGTCGACGGAACGATCGGCTACGCCTCGCCAGGACGCATGCCGCAACGCGACGATGACGGCGTCTGGGTCGGCGAAGTGCCGTATGATGAACTCCCCCGCGTGCGCGATCCGGCGTCCGGCTCCATCGTCACAGCGAATAACCGCATCGCGCCGGAGGAATATCCCTATCCCACGCCTGGCGCGTTCGCGACTTACCGGGCCTTGCGGATTGAGGACCTGATCGACGACACCGAACTGCACGACATTGCGAGCTTCTCGGAGATGCAGTCAGACGTCGTTTCGGTGCACGCACAAAGGCTATTGCCAGCGCTGCGGCGCGCCCGTCCGCAAACAGAGCTTGGCGCCATTGCGCTCAGCCTTTTGCAGGAATGGAACGGCGAGATGGACGCCGATCGCGGCGAGCCGTTGATCTTCGAGGCCTGGCTGCGCTTCGTGCATCCTGCGATCTATGAGGACGAACTCGGCGAAGCGTTCTCACGCTATGATCATTCCCGCCGCGTCTTCCTCGACCATGTCCTCAACGGTCGGCTGTCGCATTGGTGCGACGACATCGACACGCCCGATCGCGAGACCTGTTCGGAAGTCTCAGGCGATGCGATGGACGCAGCCGCCGTCTATCTGCTTGAAACCTACGGGCCCGATCCGATGCAATGGCGCTGGGGCGATGCGCATCAAGCGGCGTTCGATCACCCGATCCCGTTCTTCAACACACTGCCCGTCCTGCGCGACATGTTCGGCGAGCGCCAGCCCGTCGGCGGCGACGGCTCGACCGTCAATGTCGCGCATTTCAACTTCAACCGCATGTTCGACGTCGTTCACGCCGCTTCCATGCGCGCGATCTATGATCTCTCGGATCTGGACTCTTCAGTGTTCATGCATGCGCCGGGTCAGTCGGGACATCCCTTGTCGCCGCATTATCGAGACCTCGCCCCGCTATGGGCCGCTGGCGAGTATTTCGAGGTGCGCACGGACTGGCCGCGCACGGCGC
>JAUIEH010000440.1 GCA_030428405.1 Alphaproteobacteria bacterium | reverse complement strand
AGGCGCCTTCGCGCGCTTTGTTGAAGGCTTCGATCAGGCGGAGCTTAGTGTCTTCGCCGACTTGCCACCAATGCGTTTCCCAAAACGGACGACCAATAAGCTCTGTGCGCGGTACGCCGGCGAAATTAACCGCTGTCTCGTTCACTTCAATGAGAATTCCATTGGTGTCGAGCATGCCGCAAAACTGGAACGTATGGTCGAAAATCGCGCGATAGCGTGCGCTCGCTTCTCGCCAGCGTTCTTGAGCGATGCGTTCCTGCGTGACGTCGTGCAGCGAAGCGACAGCGCCCTTGTGCCGGCTGTCTTCGACATTGTTCGGGGCCGCCTGCACCACCAATCGGCGAATCTGTTGGCCTGGCACCGAGATGGTGATCTCCTGGCTCCGGACAATTTCGCCCGACAAGGCGCGAAACATAGGGTTGCGGTCGATTGCGAGCGGCGTGAAGCCATTCGTGTCGCAAATACCGTACTGCTCCGCC
The DNA here is from genome assembly GCA_030428405.1 of Alphaproteobacteria bacterium. Taxonomy (GTDB): domain Bacteria; phylum Pseudomonadota; class Alphaproteobacteria; order Caulobacterales; family Maricaulaceae; genus JAUIEH01. The sequence goes on along the minus strand of JAUIEH010000440.1, from coordinate 2,232 downwards.
AACCTGGTGATCGTTAGGTCGAGTTCGCCGATCGGAGCCTTTGGGTCCAGGGAAAGGAAGCTGCGCGCCGCGGCGTTGATGTGGGTGATGCGGCCTTCTTCATTGCACGCAATGATCCCGTCTTGAATATTTTCGAGAATGGCGCGTTTGAACGCCCGGCCTTGTTCCAGTTCAGTTCGTGCAAGGTATGATTCTTCAATGGACTCAAGCGAGATGACGACGCCGTCGATGGCGCCGAACTTGTCATAAGACGGATGGACTCGGCGGCGAGCCCAGATGCTGGAGCCGTCAGCCAGCGGCAACTTGTCGTCGGGCGGATCGATTACGTCGCCCAGCAGCGCCCGTTCGATATACGACGTCCAAAGCGCGGGGAGATGTGGGGAAAGCTCATTGATCCGCCGGCCGGAGATTTCCTCCGAACACCCAATATTCATAAGGTCGCGCCAGCGCTCGTTGGCGTCAATATACTGCATGTCGCGATTGAGCATGGCCATCGCGACCGGATTGTGGGCGTTCAACAGCGCCAAATGCTTTTCAAAGTTGGCGAGGCGTTCTTCGGCTTTCATTCTTGAGCCAAGCTCGCTGAGCGCGAGCTTGCGATCGCTGATATCGATGATTTGCGATACGAAATGCAAAGGCTCGCCCGCTTCGTCGCGGACGAGCGAAACCGACAATAAGATCCAGATATGCTTTCCGTCTTTGCGGATATAGCGCTTCTCCATCTGGTAGGAGGTTCGCTCGCCGGCCAGCACGCTTTTGACCAGTTCCAGGTCCGCGTCCAGGTCCTCAGGATGCGTAAGGGTCTGGAAGTCGGCGGCCAGGAGTTCTTGTTCCGTATAGCCTACAATCTCGCAAAGCGCTTGGTTCACGCGCGTGAAAGCGCCAGATGGCGCGACCAAGGCGACGCCGATCGGCGAAACGTCGAATGTTCCGCGAAAACGCGCTTCGCTCGCCTTCAGGTCTGCTTCCGCCTCGTGGCGCTGTTCGATCTGGTCGTGCAAATTGGACTCGAAAGCCGAGGCCTCGATCATATCCACGACTGTTGCGGCCAGCTCGGTCAGTGTCGCTCTGTCGGCTTCCGAGAAGGATGGGCGCGGCTTCGTGTCGATGATGCAGAGCGCGCCCAGCTTGAGCCCATCGCGCGTCGTCAACGGCGCGCCGGCATAGAAACGAATGCCCGGCGCGCCGATGACATAAGGGTTGCTCGCGAAACGCGGATCCGCCGCGGCGTCGGGAACGACGAAATTATGATCGTTTAAGATCGTGTGCGCACAAAACGCAACGTCGCGCTCGGTTTCCGCAATGTCGACGCCACAGCGCGCTTTCAGCCATTGCCTATTTTCGTCGACAAGTGAAATGAGGGCGATAGGCGCATCGAACAAGCGAGCGGCGAGCTTGGCGATGCGGTCGAAGCGCTCTTCGGGCTCCGTGCCGACTAGCATCGTTCTGCGCAGAGCTTCGAGGCGCTCGGCTTCGTCAATCGGCATTTCGGCGACGTGATGCATGGCGATTGCAGACTTCTCGTTTGATGATTCGTCGCGCATCTGCGCTCGCACGCGTTTTTGAAGTAATCTCCTTTAAGCGAGTTTAATCTGACGCCTTTGCGCCGATAAATTTATGAAATGGTTTGTTTACGAATATGTTTGAAGCGTTAACTGAAAAAGCCAGATCTGGGCCAGGGATTACGCGCCCTTGAAATCTGCTTTTCGCTTTTCGAGAAAAGCCGACACGCCCTCTCGGAAATCATCCGTTCTGCCGGCTGTGCGCTGAAAGTCACGCTCCAAGTCGAGCTGGTTATCGAAACTAGTTTCTAACGAAGCCCAGGCCGATTTCTTAATAAGCGCGTACGCCGCAGTCGGCCCGGACGCCAGTTTGAGCGCGATCTCGCGCGCCGTTGCATCGACCTCATCGTCGTCGACAAGCCGGGTCACCATGCCCGCGCGATGGGCCTCTTCCGCCGGGTATTTTTCGGCGAGCAGCATGAGCTCCATCGCGCGAACCCGTCCGATCGTACGCGCCAGGAGATAGGCTGAGCCGCCGTCCGGGACGAGACCGATGCGTGCGAAGGCTTGCAGAAAATATGCGCCGCGCCCCGCAATGATGACGTCGCCGGTCAGCGCCAAAGCGAAGGCGACGCCGGCGGCGACGCCTCTCACGGCCGTGACGACGGGCAGAGGCAGGTCGCGGATGCGCGTGATCAGCGGGTTGTAGTGGCTTTCCAGCGCGGCGCCG
>JAUIEH010000017.1 GCA_030428405.1 Alphaproteobacteria bacterium | reverse complement strand
AACAGGAGGCGCGCGTTTCTGCGTCGCCTTGCCGCGTCGCCTCGTCGTCGGCGTTCCCGCGCAGGCGCAAGCGTCTTAGCGTCAGGACTTGCTCACAAATGCGCAAGCATGAGCCGGTCAAAGTTTACACCATCTCAATCTGCATGTTCGAAGTTGGTCATGCAGCGCTTGCGCGGGCTTGATTAGACGCGTCAGGCGCTGCTGAGCGAGGCGTCTGAAACGACAGGCGCGAATGAGGCGACGCTGCATGTTCCGGAATCTGAACTGCCTGACCACAACGCCGGACCCATTTTTCGATCACATCGCTCAATTGGCGGCGAGCATCTGCGGAACCCAGACTGCTTTCGTTTCTTTTTCCGATCACAACAGCGCCTGGATCAAAGCGGGCGTAGGCGTCTTCAAGGCCGGGCTTCCAAAGCCGGATGGTTTTCTGTGCGCGCTTCGCCGTCAACGCAGACGTGTTCACATTCTTGACGCTGAGCAAAGCCAGAACGACGAACTCGCGCGCCTGATTTACACCGTGAACGGCGCCCGATATTGCGTCGTGCAGCCGCTGATCTGGCCCGACGGCGACGTTATCGGCGCTTTATGCGTTCTCGATCCGATCCCAAGAGCTGCGCTGCCGGCGCGCGATGCAGACGCGCTCGCGCGGCTCGCGGAATGCGCAACAGAACATCTCAAGGAGCAGGAGCTTCTGGCCCTTGTCGGCTGCCGCCCGCGCAGATCAGACACTGATTATTCAGCGCCGGTCGAAACGTGGCGGGATGCGTCCGCGCCGGTCGCCGCCGCACCGCTTTCAGATTTGGACGACGAAGCTGTGCTGCAGGCGGAGCAGGGCGAGCAGGCAGAGGAGGCTGCGCCGACGCGGACCGATACCGCGCGCCTTGCTGATGCACGCTTCCGCGCGCTCTTTGACAGCATCCACCAAGTCTGCGTGGTGCTCGACCAAGACGGCGCCGTTCTCGAACTGAATGACACGGCCGTGCGCTATGCTGATGTTCGCCGCGAGGATTGCGTAGGTCTGCCCGTTTGGCGCACGCCCATTTGGGGGCTTGCGCCCGATCCGCCGTCGCGCGCGGTTTCTGCATTGGCATCTGCGCGGCGCGGGGAAAGTTTCCGCTACGAAGTTTCGCTTCCGCATGACGACGGCTCAATCAGTGTGCTGGACTTTCGCGTCAAGCCGGTCGCCGTGGAGGGCGGGGATGTATCCTGCATAATTCTCGAAGGCCGCGACATCACCGAAGAGCGGCGTGCACGGATTGCGCTGGAGGAAAGCGAGCAACGCTATCGCTATCTCTACACGCGCACGCCCGTGATGATGCATTCCGTCGATTCGCGCGGCAATATCCTCAACGTGTCGGACGCCTGGCTGGAAAAGCTCGGCTATGCGCGCGAAGAGGTCGTGGGACGCAACTCGGCGTTGTTCTTCGAACCTGTATCGCTGCAACGCATCCACGACATCGCCATTCCCCGGCTGATTCAGACCGGCGCCTGCGGGGATTTCGACTGCCAGGTCATCACCAAATCCGGCAAGAAACTCGATATTCTGCTCTCGGCCTTTGGGGAAAGCGACGAGCGCGGACGCATCAATCACGTCTCCACCGTGCTCGTCGATGTCACCGAACGAAAAGAAGTCGAGCGCCGGCTCGTCCAGGCGCAGAAGATGGAATCCGTCGGTCAACTGACCGGAGGGCTCGCGCATGACTTCAATAATCTCTTGAACGTCATCCTGGGCAATCTGGAGCTGCTCAAGAAAATTACGCCGGATGAAGAGGAAATCGACAAGCGCTTGTCCGGCGCCAAGGCCGCGGTCATGCGCGGCGCTGAGCTGACGACGCGCTTATTGGCGTTCTCGCGTCGGCAGAAGCTGGAAGCCTCCGTGATCGGGGTGAACCCGCTGATCCGGGCGCTGGGCGAAATTATCGAGCGCACGCTCGGCGAGAATATCGAGGTGTGTTTTGACCTCGCCGATGAGCTTCCCAAGGTCGAAGTCGACGCCAGTCAGCTCGAATCCGCCATCATGAACCTTGCGCTGAACGCGCGCGACGCGATGCCGGATGGCGGCGTTCTGACGATTTCCAGCAAATGCATTTGTGAGCAGACCGATTATAGCGGGTACGAAGGCGGCTGTGACGGCCATGTCGAGATCGCCGTCACCGACACCGGAACCGGCATCGCGCCGGAAATCATCAATCAGGTGTTTGAGCCATTCTTTACGACGAAGGATGTCGGACAAGGCAGCGGCCTCGGCTTGTCGATGGTGTACGGATTTATTCACCAGTCGGGCGGGCGCGTGGAGATCGACTCCAAGCCGAACGCCGGCGCATCCATCCGGCTCTTGCTGCCGGCGTGTGCGGAAGATGTCGTTGCAGCGCCGCAGACCGAAGCGAAGCCGCCTTCCATTGATTACGGACATGGCGGGGAGTGCGTTTTGATCGTCGAGGACCAGGACGAGGTCCGCGACGTCGCCATCGCACTTGTACAGAGCATCGGATATCGCACTTTGTCGGCCCCGGGGGCTGAGGAGGCGCTGCGCATTCTGGAGCGAACGCCTGACATCGATTTGGTGTTTACCGACATCGTCATGCCGGGGATGAATGGCGTGGAGCTCGCGCGTCGCGCGCGCGCCATGCGTCCTGACCTGCCGATCGTTTATGCGACCGGTTTCACCAAGGCCGAAGTGCTCAAGCGAGAAGATATTCGCTCCGAACGCGACCTCGTCGTTAAGCCCTATGGCCGGGACGCAATCGCGGAAATGTTTGCGAAAAAGCTCGTGTCATACGGTGCAGATGATCGGGTGCGGCGGGCGAGCTGAGCCTGTTCGCCAGGTTTCCGGCGGCGCGAAACGTGCCTGCCTAGGCGTAAATTCCCGCGCTAAAAATCTCATATCAAGAAACTTAAATTCCGTTCGCTATTTTCATCCCTCCACGTTGCGTTTTTTGAACGATTTGGAGGGAGGAATGGCTACCGTATTGGTGATTGATGACGAACAGGAGGCGCGTGAATTGTGGCGCGACCTGCTCGCGGCCGAGGGCCATGACGTTCAAACTGCCGAGACTGGAAATGAGGGTCTGGAGGCGGCGCTCGAGCGCGCATTCGACGTGATCGTCACGGACATTCTCATGCCTGAAAAAGACGGCATCGAAACGCTGATGGAGCTGCGCAATGAAGGCGTGCGTTCGCGCGTCATCGCCGTTTCGGGAGGCGGCGTGGTCGTCGATACGTCGTTTCTTGATGTCGCCTCAAAGCTTGGCGCGAATCTGACTCTGACCAAACCTGTCGATCCGAGCGAACTGTGTCGCGAAGTCAGCCGTCTCGCGGACATGGATCCGGTCCGACAGGCCGCGTGAGCCGGTCAACTGCCTGAGTGCGCGCCGAATTGGCGCGAAAAAATTTTACCGTGCAAAGAACGCCGCTGACGGCTTGGCGCGCTCCCGCGCCGAGCCTTCAGCGAGCGGCATTTCTCCGCGCTGACCAGTTCATCCGCCGAACGGCGCGGGCGCGCCTCTATTACAAACCAGCGCGCCGTTCGCGACATTCTCGCTTCGCGCCGAAAACGCGTTATAACTCCAGCCATCGGGGACTGGGGATAGTGATGAAGCGAATTTTGATGCTTGGCTGCGCGGGTGTTCTGGCCGGCTGCGGCGCGACGGCGGACTATGATTTCGATGGCTTCGGCGCACGCGCGTCGAACAACAACTCGCTCGAAGCGGTGCATGAGCGCGTGCTCGCGCTCGACACCCATGTCGACATTCCGCTGGACTACGCCACCGCGGCGAACGATCCGGGCGGTTTCACCAGTCTTCAGGTCGATTTGCCGAAGATGCGCATTGGCGGTTTGGACGCCGCCTTTTTCATTGTCTACACGCCGCAGCGCGGCCTGGATGAAGAGGGCTATGCGGCCGCGCGCGAGATCGCCGAGACGCGCTATCAGGCCATCGCCCGCATGACGCAGGCCTATCCCGATCAGGTCGGGCTTGCGACCAGCGTGCGCGAGGTCGAAGAGATTTCGCGCTCCGGCCGCATCGTTGCGCTGATCGGCATGGAAAATCCTTACCCGCTCGGCGCTTCGGTCGAGGACGTGCCGATGTGGGCCGAGCGCGGCGTGCGCTACATTTCGATCACGCATTGGGGCCACAACCAGTTCGGCGACAGCTCCAATTTCGCCGAGGATGCGGGCGAGCGCGCCTCGATGCATGGCGGTCTTTCGCCGCTCGGCCGCGAGCTGGTCGTCGCCGTCAACCGGGCGGGCGTGATGCTCGATGTCAGCCATTCCGGTCGCGACACGATGCTCCAGGCGGTCGAGCTTTCAGCGGCGCCCGTCGTCGCCTCGCATTCGGGCGCGCGCGCGGTCTCCGACAATGCGCGCAATCTCGACGACGAACAGCTGCGCGCGATCGCCGCCAATAATGGCGTCGTCCAGGTGGTTGCGCTCGGCGATTATGTTCGTGCGCCGAGCCCGGAGCGGCTCGCTGCGATCGAAGAAATCCGCCAGCGCCATAACGGCGTGACGACCGAACAGCGGCGCAATTTCACGCCCGAGCAGGCGACGGCCTACTACGCCGAAATCGCCGCGCTCGATCAGCGTTTCGCGCCCGCCACCGTGTCCCAGCTCGTCGACCATATCGACCATGTCGTCGCGGTCGCCGGCATCGATCATGTCGGCATTTCGTCGGATTTTGACGGCGGCGGCGGCATTGATGGCTGGCGCAATGCGTCCGAGACGATGAACGTCACGGCCGAGCTGATGCGCCGGGGTTATTCAGAAGCGGAAATCGCCCAGATCTGGAGCGGCAATCTCCTGCGCGTCATGCGCGACGCCGAACGCGTCGGCGAGCGCTTGCGCGCGGAGTAAGGCGAAGAGCGCGCCGACGCCTATTTACGGCGTCGGCCGCTGCTTCCTCGCAAATGAGCGAAGGAAAAGCGCGATTGGGCGTGTAAGAAATGCTCGAACGCGCGCTCGCAGCGCTTAGGACACGAAGCCTTTGAACTTGTCCTTGAAGCGCGAGACGCGGCCGCCGCGGTCGACCAGATGCTGGTTGCCGCCCGTCCAGGCCGGGTGGATGCGCGGGTCGATGTCGAGCGTGAGCTTGTCGCCCTCTTTGCCGTAGGTCGAGCGCGTCTCATAGGTCGAGCCGTCGGTCATCACGACGGTGATCGTGTGATAATCGGGGTGGCCTTCTTTCTTCATCGCACTCGCTCCTGGCCCCGCCGAGGCGCGGGGAGCGAGGCGTATAACCGAAGCGCGTTCGGCTCGCAAGGCGTGACGGCGGCTCTGCGCCCTATATAAGGCATGAAAACAGGGCTTTGGGGGATGAACATGGGCGGTCTGGCGCGTTGGGCGGTGATTTTGGTGGTGGTGCTGGGCGCCGCCATTTCATTCGTCATCTTCCGGACCTATCAGCGCGCGGGCGAGTTCACGACGCTGTTTCCGCGCTTTGACGGCGAATGCAGCGAGCTGGCGGGCTTTCCCGGTTCCGAGGACATGGTGCTCGATCCCGAAACCCGGCTCGTTTACGTCGCCGGCGAAGACCGCCGCGCCTTGCGCGCGGGCCAGGCGAGCCGCGGCGAAGTCTGGGCCGTGCCGCTGGATGCGCCCGAAGAGGCCGAAGCGCTCGATCTGACCGGCGGCGTTCCCGAGGACTTCCACCCGCTCGGCGTCGACCTCTTCATCGGCGACGACGGCGCGCGCAGGCTCTTCGTCGTCAATCGCGCAGAGGCGGGCCACCGCCTCGAGATTTTCCGCGTCGAAGAGGGCGGTCTCGTCCATGAGCGCACCATCGCCGACGCCGCCATGCGCAACGCCAATGACGTCGCCGCCATCAGCGCGGATACGGCCTATGTCTCCATCGACAAGAACTCTCCGACGGGCTCTTTCGGTGAAATCCTCGAAGGCGCGCTGGAGCGGCGCACGGGCCGCATCATGCTGGCCTCGCCGGACGGCGTTGAACTGGCCGCGGACGGATTGATATACGCCAACGGGATTGTTCTGTCTGAGGACGGAGAAACGCTTTACGCCGCCGAGACCGTGGGCAGGGCGCTCGCAATCTATGACCGCGATCCGGCGAGCAACGCGCTGAGCCGGCGCGAGCGCGCCTTTCTCGGCACGGGCGTCGACAATGTGACGCGCGATGCGGAGGGCCGCCTGTTCCTCGCCGCTCATCCGCAAATGCTGACGCTTGCGCGCGGTCATGCGCGCGACGCCTCGCGCACGAGCCCGAGCCAGGTCATCGTGGTCGATCCCGAAGAACGCCGGATTGATCAGATCTATCTCTCAGACGGCGCGGACATTTCCGGGTCATCCGTCGCCATCGTGGACGTGGAGGCGCGCCGTATGCTGATTGGCTCGATCTACGAGCCGCATATTCTGTCGTGTTCGCTGCCGGAAACGTGGCGCCATTCGGAAGCCTATCCAGCGCAGCGGCCGCGCACGCGCGATGACGTCGCGGAGTGATGCCGGCTTAGATGCTGAACTGGCGCGCGCCGTCCTCCGTTGCGCCAGGATCAGCCTGGAGGCGATCGCACACGAGCGCATCGTGCAGCGCGGATGCTGAAATCGGTTTGCTCAGCACCTCATCCATGCCGGCCTCGCGGCATTTTTCGGCGTCACTCGGCGCCGTGCTCGCCGAAACGGCGATGATCCGCGCGCGCGGACGGCCGCTTTCGGCTTCAATTTCGCGAATGCGTCGAACGGCCTCAATGCCGCTCATCACGGGCATCTGGATGTCCATCAGCACCGCGTCATAACTTTCCGCACCGAAGGCCTCGACGGCGGCCGCGCCGTCCTCGACCAGCGTCGTGCGTGCGCCAAACGCGCTGAGCATGGCCAACAAGACGCTGCGATTGGCCACATTGTCGTCGGCGACGAGTACGTTCAAGCCTGAGGCTCCGTCGTCGGACGTTTCAGCTTCGACGGTGGCGGCCGCGCGTTCCGCGCGTTCGCTCGCGCGCTCGAGCTTAAGTTCAAAACCGAATGTGGAGCCCGCGCCCGGCGCGCTCTCGACCCATATCTTTCCGCCCATCAGCTCGACGAGGTTTTTGCAGATGGCGAGGCCGAGACCGGAGCCGCCAAACCGGCGTGTTGTCGAAGCGTCCGCCTGAACGAAAGGCGCGAACAACTCTTTTTGCTTGGCCGCGGGCACGCCGACGCCGGTGTCTGCAACCGTGAAGGAGAGCGTCTCGTGTGCAGGGCTGGATGCATCAGCACACGCTGCGCTGACTTTCAGGCTGACATCCCCTTCAGGCGTGAATTTGATGGCGTTCGAAATGAGATTGTTCAGCACTTGCTGAAGGCGGGTCACGTCGCCGAGATAGATACCCTCAGCGTCGGGATCAATGTCGACTGTGAATTTGAGTCCGCGCAGATTGGCGTTGATTTCGTGAAGCGAACGCACGGCGTCGAGCGCGTCGACCAGATTGAACTCGCGGCTTTCGAGATCGAGCTTGCCGGCTTCCATGCGCGAGACGTCGAGCACGTCGTTGAGCAGCTTCATCAGGATTCGGCCTGACGAAATCACGGTGTTGATCATTTCGTTCTGCGTTTCGGAAAGCTCCGTGTTCGCCAACGCATCCGCCATGCCGAGAACGCCGTTAAGGGGTGTGCGGATTTCATGGCTCATCATGGCCAGGAAGGATGATTTCGCCGCACTCGCAGTTTCAGCCTCCGCGCGTGCGCGTTCAGCGTCTTTGCGCGCTTTTTCCGCTGCGATGCGTGCGGTCACTTCATCGTGGATGTCGGTGAGCGCGCCGGCCATGCGCGTCGGCGCGCCGTTCTTATCTCGCTTGGCCTGAGCCGTGCGGTGAAACCAGCGATAGCCGAGCGTCTTATGAAAAATGCGCGATCTGACGCTATAAGGCGCGCCCGTGGAGAGGTGTCGCGCCAATGCTTGGCGACCGGCCTCAATGTCATCGGGGTGGATCAGCTTTTCGAGCTCATGCGCCGTAGGCTCGATCTCGCCGGGTTCAAGGCCGAGCAGGCGATAGAACTGATCGGACCAATTATACCGTCGACCGACAATATCGGTGCAATCCCAGATGCCGGCGCTCGTTCCCTGAACGGCGAGCGCATAGCGCTCCTCGCTGTCGCGTAGAGCTTCGTTGATTTCCGTGAACTGAGCAATATTCGTATATGTGCCAACGGCGCGCAGCGGCTTTCCGTCCGCCGCGCGCTCAGAGACGATGCCGCGGCTCAGCACGCTAATAACGCCGCCATTGCGCTTTCTCAGACGGAACTCAAATGACCAGGAACCTTCGCGTCGGCTCTTGAGATAGGCGCCGAACGAAGCGGCCATCTCCGACAGATTGCCGTCGACGAGATGGCGGGCGAGGTCTTCAATTGTCTGCTCTTCATGCAGACATTCATAGCCGAGAGCCTGAATCACGCGTCGCGCATTGATGCGATGATCGCCTGTGGCGCGCCATTCCCAATAGCCGTCATGGCCTGTATCGACGAGCGCTTCGAGATCGCGGCGGGTCTGATAAACGTCCGTGACGTCGGAGAAGACGCCGAAGATTGCGATCACGTCGCCATCGGGTCCGGTTTGGGGCTCGCCGCAGGTTTCAATGACCCTGACCGCGCCGTCGGGCCGCACGATGCGCAGTCGGGTGGAATAAGGCTCGCCGTGTTCCACCGCGCGCTTGGCCAGACGTGCGATCTCATCGCGGTCATCGGGATGATAATAGTCGATGGCCGTGTCGAGCGTCGGAGCATATTCCGCGCGCGTAACGCCGTGAATGTCGTAGACGCGGTCCGACCAGCTCACTGAGTTGTTTTTGAGATTCAATCGCCAATGGCCGACATTGGCCAAATCTTCCGACATCCGGAGGACCTGGTTTCGCTCCGAAAGCGTTTCGAAGCGCTTGGCGTTGCGCAGCAACTCGGCGGCCGATGCGCTCAACGACTTGAGGGCGTCGATCTGCGTTTTGGTCCATTCGCGCGGGCGCCGGTCATAAACGCAGATCGCGCCGACATTCACGCCTGGCTCCAAACCAATTTGCGTAACTGCGACGGCGCGAACGCCTAAACTGTCCAGAAAAGGTGTCGGCTGCGAACAGCGCGCATCGGTCGCGACGTCATTGACGAGGAAAGGCTCGTCGCTGGCGAGGATATCGGCGCAGACGGGCGTGACGCGCGGTGCGCGTTCGACCGAGAAGCCGCACATGGCGGCGAAGACGATTTGTTCGGCTTCGACGAGCATGACGGCGGCGAGGTCGGTTTCGCATATCGCGGCCGCCGATCGCGCCAAGGCGTCCAGCGCTGCGCTTCGGCCATAATCGCACGCGCGCAGCTCCTGCAGCGCCGACTGGTGTGCGCTGGAAAACTGCAGAGTTGTTGGGGCCTTTTCCATGGGCGACACGACCGATCTGCGAATACAACGTTTGCGTGTGGTTGTAAAAGCGCAGCGTTAGGATTGGATTACTAATCCGACCGATTCAGTCGATTTCGCCGCACCCACCGCCGCCCGGCGTTTCAACCTCGATGGCGTCTCCCGCGGCCATATCAATGCGAAACCGGCCTTCCAGCGCTTTGCTGGTGCGGTCTGCGCGCAACAATCGTTGAACGCCGCACGCGCCGTTTTGGCCGCCTTTCAGGCCTGGCGGCTCGGTCAAACGCCTGCTCGACAGCAACGCCACCGTCATCGGCTCCAAGAAGCGCAACCGCCGGACCGCGCCGTCGCCGCCGCGACGCCGACCGGCGCCGCCGGAGCCTGCGCGCACCGCGAAGGCTTCCAGACGAACCGGGAAGCGCGCTTCGAGCACTTCAACATCGGTGAGGCGGGAATTGGTCATGTGGGTGTGAACGGCGCTTGCGCCGTCAGCATCCGGCGAGGCGCCGGCGCCGCCGCATATCGTCTCATAATATTGCCGGCGCTGATCGCCGAAGGTGAGATTGTTCATCGTGCCCTGAGACGCGGCAAGCGCGCCGGCGGCGAGAAACAAAGCGTCGACGACATGCTGGCTTGTCTCGACATTGCCGGCGACCACGGCGGCGGGCGGTTCGGGGTCGAGCATGGAACCGCGCGGTATACGAATTTCCAGCGGCTTGAGGCAGCCTTCATTCAACGGAATATCGTCGTCCGCGAGACTGCGGAACACATAGATCACGGCGGCGCGCGCAACGGCTGCGGGCGCGTTGAGATTGCTCGGCCGCTGGGCGGACGTGCCGTTAAAATCCACGATGGCTGAGCGGTTCTCGCGATTGACTTCAATGCGCACGGCGATTTTGGCGCCGTCATCCATTTCAAGCGTGACCGCGCCGTCGCTGAGCGCGCCGATGACGCGGCGCACGGCGGCTTCGGCGTTGTCCTGAACATGGCCCATATATTCGGAGACGACATGGCGGCCATGTTCTTCGACGAGCCGGTGGAGTTCTTCTGCGCCGCGCATGCAGGCGGCGAGCTGGGCCTTCAGATCGGCGATGTTGCGCTCGGGATTGCGCGCAGGATACGCCCCGCCGAGCAGGGTCGCGCGCACGGCGCGCTCATCGAAGACGCCTGCGTCGAGAATTTTCTGCGCTTCGAAGATCACGCCTTCTTCGGCGATGCGCGTCGAGAAGGGCGGCATCGAACCCGGCTCGACACCTCCAATATCGGCGTGATGGCCGCGTGCAGCGACGAAGAACAGGCGCGCGCCGGTGTCAGGATCATGGACCGGCGCAACCACAGTGACGTCGGGCACATGTGTGCCGCCGTCATAGGGATTGTTCAACGCGACCGCGTCGCCCTCGCGCAGATCAGGCTGATGCTTCAGCGCTGCGCGCACGGCCGAACTCATCGAGCCAAGATGCACGGGCATATGCGGGGCGTTGGCGACGAGGCCGCCATCGGCGTCGAACACGGCGCAGGAGAAATCCAGCCGCTCCTTGATGTTCACCGAATGCGCGGTTTTTTCGAGCGTCACGCCCATTTGTTCAGCCACGCTCATGAAGCGTTTGTTGAACAATTCCAGGCGCACGGGATCAGCGCTGCTGGTTTCCTCGCCCGTGCGCCGGCGGGTTTCGAAGCGTTCAATGACCATCATGCCGTCGCCATTGCGTTCCGCGCGCCAGCCGCGCTCGACCACGATTTGCGATGTCGGCTCGACGATGAGGGCTGGTCCGTACACGGCGCGACCGGCGCCGACGGCGTCCAGCTCAAACACGGGCGCCGGCGTCCAGGCGCCATGCATATAGAGCCGCGCCAGCGCCGTCGGCGTCGGGCCGCCTCTGATATTGGGCGCATCGACCTCGACGTCGCGCGCGCCCGGCGGCGTGGCGCGCGCTTCTGCGGCAAGGGATTCGATCGCAATGTCGCGTCCGGTTTCGGCGAAACCGAACAGACGTTTATGCGCCGCCTCGAATTCGGCGCGCATGCCCGCGAGCGCCGCAAATGGGATCGGTATGACCGTATCGGCGCCGGCATAGCGCAGGCGCGCCTGGGTGCGCGTTGCGATTTCATCCGCGACCGCGCCCTGGTCGATCAGATCGCCGCGCGCTTGTCCTTCGAGCTGACGCATGGCGCGTTCGGCCTGGGCGAGACCCTCCGTATCAAGAGCGCCTTCATGCGGCGCCTCGCGCCAGACCCTCATATCCGCGAGACCGACGCCAAGCGCTGAGAGCACGCTCGCCATGGGATGCACGAGCACGCTGGTCATGCCGAGCGCGTCCGCGATGCGGCAGGCGACTTGTCCGCCCGCGCCGCCAAAGCTCTGCAGCGCGTATTGCGCGGGATCACAGCCTTGCGCGATGGAGATTTTCTTCACCGCCTGCGCCATGCTTTCAACCGCGACGTCGAGAAAGCCTTCCGCCGCCGCCTCCGGACTGGGCGCGTTCATGGAGTAGGCGAGCTGGGCGAAGCGGCGGCGCACGATTTCGACATTGAGCGGACGATCGCCGCTGGAGCCGAACACTTCCGGGAAGAAGCGCGCATCGACGCGGCCGAGCAAGACATTGGCGTCCGTCACGGTCAAAGGGCCGCCGAGACCGTAAGCGGCGGGACCCGGATCAGCGCCTGCGCTTTTGGGGCCGACGCGCGCGCGCTCGCCGTCAAAGGTCAGAACCGAGCCTCCGCCGGCTGCGACGGTGTGCACCGCCATCATCGGCGCGCGCACTTTCCAGCCATTGATCTCGGCCTCGTCGGAGCGCTCATAGTCGTCGCCGTCATAGCGCGAGACGTCCGTAGACGTGCCGCCCATGTCGAAGCCGATGACCTTGTCATAGCCGCTCGCACGCGCTGTGCGCGCCATGCCCACGACGCCGCCCGCCGGTCCCGATAACAAGGCGTCGCGCCCGCGAAAGGCGTCGGCTGAGACCAGCCCGCCCGCCGAGGTCATGAAGAACACCGGCGCGCCGCCGAGCGCATCGACGACTTGGGCGACATATTTGCGCAGCACGGGCGTCAGATAGGCGTCAGCGAGCGTGGTGCGCGCGCGCGGCACGAATTTGATCCGCGGGTCGACCTGCATGCCGGCGCTGACATGCGCAAAGCCGATCTCGCGCGCGATCGCAGCGACCGATTCTTCATGGGCGGGGTTTTGATAGGCGTTGACCAGACAGACGGCGGCTGACCGCGCGCCGGCCTCAAGCGCTGCGCGCAACGCTTCGCGCGCGGCGTCCTCGTTGAGCGCTGAGACAATGTCGCCATCCGCGCCGATGCGCTCGTCAATCTCGACGGTCCAGTCCTGCAAAGGCGCTGCGCGGTTTATGTTCAGTGCAAAGATGTCCGGGCGCGTCTGATCGCCAATGACCATCGCATCGCCGAAGCCCTTGGTGGTCACAAAGGCGGTCGGCGCGCCCTTGCGCTCAAGCAGCGCATTGGTCGCGACGGTCGTGCCCATCTTCACCGCGGCGATTTTCTCGCCGGGGATCGGCTCGCCTTTGGCCAGGCCCATGGCGCGGCGCACGCCCTCGACGGCGGCGTCGGCATAATGCTCGGCATTTTCAGACAGGACCTTGTAGGTCTCGACCCCGCCATCGGCGCTGCGCGCGATGACATCGGTGAACGTGCCGCCGCGATCAATCCAGAATTCCCACAATCCGCCGGCCTGTTCACTCATGAAATTTTCGGCTCCTTGGAAACGGGACGGCGTGCGCCGGCGGGGCGAAGGGGTGGGCGGTTTGTTCAGCGTTTTCGGCGCGTTAGAACAAAGGCGGCGCGAATCACGTGATGCGTTCGGGGCGAACAATCGCCTTCCTGACCCGCGGCGCCAAGCGCTCAGCGTTAACTGTGTGATTGACCTTGGGGTTAAGGCTTCCAAACTGTTAGTGTCGGACTTGGTCGAAAGTCGGTTGGAGAAAACCAATGAGCCCAGCCATGGCCCCTGACAGCGGCTTCAGCGGACGCGCCGCGCGCATCGCGCGCCGCGTCATCGGCGGCGTTGTGGCCGTCGGCTTCGTCGTTCTGGTGGTCGCCGCCGGCGCCGTTGTCGCGGTCGCTGCAATGGCGATTGCGGCCATTCTCGCGCTGGGCGTCGCATTGACCTGGCTGGTGGCGAAAGTGGCCGGCCGCGACCGCGGGCGCGCGCAGACCGCGCGCGAGGAGCGCCGCGACACGCGCGCGCAAGTGCTGACCGCGCGGCGCGGACCGCATGGCTGGTCCGTCGACGTCACCGAAGGCTGAGCTCCGTCCGCGAGCGCGCGCGCTAAATTGCGCCGCGCGGGCATCCCCTCTAAAGGCGGGACATGTCCGCGCGTCATTTTGCTCTTCTAAGTTTCGTATGCCTCGTTTGGGGGCTGAATTTCGTCGTCACGAAATTCATCGTCTCCGGCGATCCCGCGCTCGGATTTGACGGCGCGCCGCCTTTGTTTTCGGTATTTCTGCGCTTTGCGCTGACGGCGCTGTTCCTTGCGCCGCTGCTGGTCCGCCCGCCCAAACACGTGCTCAAGGTCGCCGGCGTCGGCCTATTGATGGGCGGAGCGCATTTCACCTTTCTCTATATCGGCCTCGGCATGGCGACCGCCTCGACGGTGGCCGTCGCCATTCAGCTCATCGTGCCGCTGACCACGATCATGTCGGTTTTGTTCCTCAACGAGCGCATCGGTCTTTGGCGTACGCTCGGCATCGTGCTGGCGCTCGCGGGCGTGGCGCTGATCGCCTATCAGCCGGACGATTTCGGTCTGACCATGGGTCTGGCTTTCGTCGCCTGCGCCGCCGTCATGGGCGCGAGCGGCACCGTCCTCATCAAGATGATCGACCCGGTCGGCCCGTTTGAAATGCAGGCCTGGACCGGCGCGGTTTCCTGTCTGCCGCTGCTCGCGCTCAGCCTGATGACGGAGGCCGGCCAGATTGAAGCCGTGTTTGCAGGCGGATGGCGCTTCGCGCTGGCGGTGCTCTACGTGGTCATCGTCGTGGCCATTCTCAGCCACGCCGCCTTCTATTTCATCATAAGGCGCAATGACGCCTCCGCCGTGGCTCCGCTCTCGCTGATGGGACCGGTCTGGGGCATGGTGTTCGGCGTCTTGATCGGGGGCGACCGGTTCACATTGCAGCTGGGCGCGGGCGCAGTATTGGCGCTGTCGGGCGTGGCGCTGATTGCGCTGCGCGGCGGGCGCGCAGCGGCCTCGGCGCCGGTTGACGCGCCGGCGGCGTTGGAAACGGAGAGGCGGCATGAGCAGGCTTGATCTGATCGACGCGCCAAGCCCCGTGTTCAATGAGCGCGCGCTGCCCATCGACATGATCGTGCTGCATTACACCGGCATGCGCACGGGCGCGGCCGCGCTGGCCAAGCTGCGCGACGCTGCGCCCAGGCGCGGCGATTACGCCGCCGACATGCCCGCCGAATGGGCCGAAGGCGATCCAAACGACGCCCTGGGCGCTGCAAGCGCGCATTATCTCGTTGAGGAGGACGGCCGCATCTTCGCAGTCGTGCCCGAGGACAAGCGCGCCTGGCATGCGGGCAAGTCCTGGTGGGCCGGACAAAGCGACGTGAATTCGCTCTCCATCGGCGTTGAGATCGTCAATGGCGGTCACGATTTCGGATTGCCGGATTATCCGCCAGCGCAAATCGCTTCCGTCATCGCGCTGGTCAAGGACATCGCTGCGCGTCATGCGATCGCGCCCTGGCGCATAGTCGGTCATTCCGACATCGCTCCGGGCCGCAAGCTCGATCCGGGCGAGCATTTTCCGTGGACGCAGCTTGAGGCGGAGGGCGCTGCTTTGGGCCGGGCGGGCGCGCGCGCGAACGACGCGGAGACAGCGCGCGTTCTGCATGCGCCCGGTGACGGCGGCGCTGACGTTCAGCGCCTTCAGGAGCGACTGGAGGCCTGGGGCTACGGGCTCGCGGCGTCAGGCGGCTATGACGAGCGCACGCAAGCCTGCGTGGAGGCGTTTCAAAGGCGCTGGTCGGCCGGCGATGACAGCGAGTTTCGCTTCGGCGTCTGGACGGGGCGCGATGAAGCGCTCCTGAGCGCCGCCTTCGAAAACGCGCAGGCCGCCGCGCGCGCTGCACAAGAAGCTGGCGCGCCTTATGCCTGCGAGCCGCCCAAAGATCCGGGTTGAGAACGACGCGCGACTACCGTCTGTTCACGAACCATGCGCAAGGAAGCGCGCAACCGCCTCCGCCGTCCTGGTTGCGCTGCGCCGGTCGCGGAAAGTCGTCGCCAGCGGCCAGACCTCGTTGCGCACTTTGAGAACGGCGCGATGCGAGGGGCCGGCATGGCCGCCGCGGTTGCGCGCGACATAAACGTCCTGCACCTCGTCGAGGCGGGCCTCCTGCACCTTGCGGAAAATCACGCGCCGCTCGACCACCGAGAAGAGATTGCGCTGGCGCTCAAATGTCGCCGTCAAACGCGAGGCGAGACGGGCGCCGATCAGCGCGGCCAGCGTCGCGCCGGAGAACATCGCAATCTGGGCGCCTTCGCTATGCATGGTCGGCGCAAGCCAGACGGTCAGCCCCGCCAGCGCTGCGCCCAGCGCCATGAACGCCGCGCCCCAGCCCATGGCGTCGTCCTGCGTGACCAGCCGGTCGGCGTTGTTCTCAACAATGCGCATTAGGCCTCGCCTTTGTGAGCGTTGAACGCTTCTAGCATGCGGCGCTTTTGTTTTGCGCCATCGCCGGCTGCACTTTTTCTGGCGCTAACGCTCGCTATCCGCTCCCTGCATGAGCATTGTTTTTGCTTTGCGCTATCGCTCGCCATGCGGCTCGCTGCTTGAGCGCTGGCTTGGTTTGCGCACTGCTCTGCATCGGCGCCGCTTTGTGCTATGATCCCAAGTCGATCAGACGGTCGGACGGCCGCGGCGCCAGGCTCGAAAGGGCGGCGTCGAGGAAAGTCCGGGCTCCACGGAGACATGGCGGCGGGTAACGCCCGCCGGGGGCGACCCCAGGGACAGCGCCGCAGAGAACAGACCGCCGCGGGCGCGCTCGCGGCAAGGGTG
>JAUIEH010000439.1 GCA_030428405.1 Alphaproteobacteria bacterium | reverse complement strand
GTGGTGCCTGAGGCGATCACGGTTCAGGACCTCGCCAATCGCATGACCGAGCGAACGGCTGACGTCATCAAATATCTGATGAAGCAGGGCCATAAGCTGGTCGCGAATGACGTGCTCGACGCCGACACGGCCGAGCTGATTGTCGAGGATTTCGGCCACACAGTGAAACGCGTCGCCGAATCCGACGTCGAGCAGGGCTTCCTGACCGATGACGATCCCGAAGAGTCGAAACAGGTCCGCCCGCCGATCGTGACGATCATGGGCCACGTCGATCACGGCAAGACGTCGCTGCTGGATGCGTTGCGCTCGACCGATGTCGTTGCGGGCGAGGCTGGCGGCATCACGCAGCATATCGGCGCTTATCAGGTGAAGCTGAAATCCGGCGACCGGATTACGTTCCTGGATACGCCGGGCCATGCGGCTTTCTCCGCCATGCGCTCACGCGGCGCTACGGCGACGGACATCGTCGTTCTTGTCGTTGCGGCCGATGACGGCGTCATGCCGCAGACGGTTGAGGCGATTAATCACGCCAAGTCGGCCAACGTGCCGATCATCGTCGCTGTCAATAAGATGGATAAGCCGAACGCCAATCCGCAAAAAGTGCTTCAGGATCTTCTGCAATACGAGATCGTCGTGGAAGCGATGGGCGGCGACGTTCAGGTCGTCGAAGTCTCAGCGCTGAAGAAGCAAAATCTGGATGCGCTGACCGAGGCCATCACGCTGCAGGCAGAAGTCCTGGAAGTGAAGGCGAATCCGAAGCGGTCCGCGGAAGGCGTCGTCATCGAATCGCAACTCGACAAGGGTCGGGGACCGGTCGCGACAGTTCTGGTTCAGCGCGGCACGCTGAAGCGGGGCGACCTGGTCGTTGCGGGTTCGGCCTGGGGCCGCGTCCGTGCGCTGATCGATGAGCGCGACCGCCAGCTCAAGGATGCTGCGCCGTCCTCGCCTGTGGTCATACTCGGCCTGTCAGAACCGCCCGAGCCGGGCGAGCCTTTCGCCGTCGTCGAGTCCGAAGCGCGCGCCCGCGAGCTGACCGAATATCGCGAGCGCATGCGCCGTCGCGGTTCGTCCTCGGCGCCGACGGCTGCGGCTTCGCTCGAGCAGATGATGGCCAAGCTGAAGGACCGTTCCGTGTCCGAAGCAACGCTGGTCGTGAAGGCGGACGTGCAGGGTTCGGCCGAAGCGCTGACGCAGGCCGTAGAGAAAATCGGCAACGAAGAGGTTCGCGCCCGCGTCATCCATCAGGCGGTCGGCGGCGTGAACGAGTCGGACGTTCTCCTGGCCAAGGCCTCACAAGCGCCGATCATCGCGTTCAATGTCCGCGCCAATAAGCAGGCGCGCGAACTCGCCGAGCGCGAAGGCGTGGAGATCCGCTACTACTCGATCATCTACAATCTGATCGACGATGTGAAAGCCACGCTCGAAGGCATGCTCGCGCCGGAGAAGCGCGAGAACTTCATCGGCTATGCGGAAATCCTGCAGGTCTTCAACATCACCAAGGTCGGCAAGGTCGGCGGGTGCCGCGTCACCGAAGGCGTGGTCAAACGCGGCTGCGGCGTGCGCCTGCTGCGCGACGACGTCGTGATCCACGAAGGCAAGCTGTCCACGCTCAAGCGCTTCAAGGACGAGGTCCAGGAAGTCGTCGCCGGCATGGAATGCGGCATGGCGTTCGAGAAATATCACGACATCCAGGAAGGCGACCGGATCGAGTGCTTCGAAGTCACCGAGGTCGAGCGCAAGCTCGACTAAGGGAGCTTCGCGACGATGAGCCTGCCGAGTTCGACCGCGCTCATTGCGGGCGGATGCGCGCTCCTGGCGGGTGCGCTCGTCTCGATCCAGCCAGTCTTCAATGGGCGGCTCGGCCAATTGCTTGGATCGCCGCTTAAGGCGGCGCTGGTCAGCTTCACGGCCGGCGTCGCGGTGCTGTTGACGATATTGCTGATTTTCGGCGCGCGTCCGCCAAGCGCTGAAACGGCGAGCCGGGTTCCGATCTATCTATGGTTCGTGGGCGGAGCGCTTGGCGCATTCTTCGTCACGTCATCGGCATGGTCCGCGCCGCGCGTCGGCGTCGGCATGTTTCTCGCGCTCGTCGTCGCCTCTCAACTGATCTGCGCGGTCACGCTCGATCATTTCGGCGCCTTCGGCATGACTGAGCGGCCATTGACGCTGGCCCGCATCGCAGGCGTGGCGCTGCTCATCGGCGGCGCAGCGCTCGTGACCCGAGGCTGAGCGGCGCCCCTCTCAACTTCGTAATATGCGCGCCATGCTCCCAACATTTCGAGCGCAATAGCGTCCTCCGCATTGGCCGGGGAGGCATGTATGCGGACATTGATCAGCTCCATTGTCGTCGTCGCTGCGATGTGCAGCGCAACGGCGCGCGCACAGGACGTTGCGCTCACGCCTGAGCAATGGCGTGAAGACATAACCTTCGTGGTCGAGACGCTTGAGCGCGTCCATCCAATGCCGTTCGCCCGGGCGGACGAAGCCGCGTTTCGCGCTCATGTCGAGCAGTTGCGCGAGATGGCTGCTTCCGCAAGCCCGGAACAGATGACGCTGGAAATGATGCGTCTCGCAGCGCGAATTGAGGACGGTCACACCGTTCTCGATGCGTCGCCCATGGAGCCGTTCGCGAGCGCCTGGTATCCGCTGCGCTTCTATTGGTTCGAGGACGGCGTTTACTTGACCGCTGTCGGCGCCGAGCACGCAGAACTGGTCGGCGC
>JAUIEH010000438.1 GCA_030428405.1 Alphaproteobacteria bacterium | reverse complement strand
CCTATTCGCGATTGGGGACAACTCTATTTGCAGTGCAGCAAGCCAGGAGCCGACGGTTGCCATTGTGCGTGCGGGCGCTAACGTCGCGCCGGTTTATGGGGAAGACGACCATGCCCGGATCGACGCCAAACGTATCGCGCAACGTCTGGATCGCGATCGCGGCCGCTGCGACGGCCGTCATATTGCTGATCATTCTTTTCACGTCGGTAATCGACCCGGCGCCGCCGCGCAGCTTCAGGCTGGCCACCGGCTCGCCGGGGGGCGCCTATGCTGCGGGCGGTCAAGCCATCGCCCAGCGGCTGGAGGGCGACGGCATCCGGGTGGAACTGGTCGAGACGTCGGGCTCTGTTGAAAACTTCGCCTTGCTCACGGCGGAAGAAGGCGGCGTAGACGCAGCCATCCTGCAAGGCGGCGTTGGCGTCGGTGAAGCGGGCGCAGACGAACTCGTCGCCCTCGGCGCCTTGTTCTTCGAGCCGTTCTTTCTCTTTGTGCGCGCCGACGCCGATGTCAGCGACATCCGCGATCTGTCTGGACTGACGATTGCGACGGGCTCGGACGGTTCGGGCATGCGCGCGCTGACGACGCTCCTGCTCGAAGACAATGGCGTGGCCGGCTCCGTTACTCTGGATGACCGCAGCGGGCAGTCGGCGGCGGATGCGCTGCTCGCCGGTGAAGTCGACGCCGTCGTCTATGTCACATCGCCTGACCGGCCTTATGTGCGCCAGCTTATGGTGGCGCCGCAGGCGAGCCTGGTCAGCATAGATCGCTCCGAGGCCTATGAGCGTCTGCACCGTTATCTCTCCGGCATCGTTCTGCCGCGCGGGGTGGTCGACCTCGCCACGGATACGCCGGCGCGCGACATCACGCTGATAGCGCCGGCGGCCTCCATCGTGACGCGCCGCGATTTGCATCCTGCGATCCAGGAGCTGCTGATTGATGCAGCGGGCGAGCGCTACCGCCATGGCGACGTCATCTCCGATCCGGGCTTCTTCCCGAACCGCGACCTGGTCGGTTTCGAGCTGGCGGATGAGGCCGCGCAATATTTCGACCGCGGCGGCCGGCCCAATTTTCTGCAGCGTTTCCTGCCGTTCTGGGCCGCGAATATGGTCGAGCGCCTTTGGGTGCTCGCTATTCCGCTGGCGACATTGATGTATCCGCTCGTGCGCGCGGCGCCGCCGGTTTATCGTTGGCAGATCAGGCGGCGCATCCATGTGTGGTATCGCGACGTGCGCCGGCTGGAGCGTTTGGGCGCGGATGCGAACTCGCCTGAAGAGCTTCAGGCCGTGCGTGATGAACTGGCGCGCATGCTGTTGGAGACGCGCGACATCAAAGTGCCGCTTCCGTATAATGACGATGTCTTCCGGTTGCGTTCGCACATCCGGCTGGTCGATCAGATCATCTCTAATCAGCCGGTTGGCGACAACGTCATCACCGACTAGCGCTGAGCGCGCCGCGCCGTCGCTTAGTCCGTGCAGACTGTAAATTCGAAGCTGCGAGCGTTCTCGCCGTCGATGAGCGATATCGTCGCCGTCAGAGCGTCTCCGTCGCGCTGATAAGCGATGCGCTGCGGATAATCATGCTCGGCGTTTTCAAACGTGATGGCGGTTTCGCCGCGTGCAGTTTCGCCAAAACGGGTCCATGCGTCCCCGCCAGGCGCCGCCGCGTAGACATAGCCTTCGCCCTGCGCCTCAAGGCGCAGCTCTTCAAAGAATACGACCTCGCCGTCGGCGAAAGCGATGCCATAGCCGAACATCAGCCCGCTGAGGTCGGCCGACCAGACCTCGCGCGCATCGCCGTCCGCGTTCGTCCAGCAACCGGCCATCCAGTCCGGCGCCGCGGGTTGAGGCGTCTGAGCCGTGGCGCAGGCGCTGAATGCAATCGCGGCGGTGAGTGCGGGGATGACGCGAACAAGCATGGCGGCCTCCTCATTGGGAAGCCGCCATCTTCTCACTCAGACTTCGCTTTGACCATCGCTTGCTTAGCGCGGTGTGGTCGACGCCCGGGCCCTCAGCGATCGGTGCGGATAAGATCGTAAGCCGGCAAGGTCAGAAACTCGACGAAATCATCGCGCAAGGCCATGTCGCGGACGATGCGCGCGGCGTCTTCATATCTGCCGGACGCATAGGCTTCATCGCCGACGGCGGCGGCGATCTTGGCTTCTTCCTCGTCGAAGACCTTTTGCAGGCGCGCCTCGTCGATGCGTACGCCGTCATCGGTCGATGCGCCGTGTACGCGCCATTGCCATAGCTGGGCGCGCGCAATCTCGGCGGTGGCCGCATCCTCCATCAGATTGTTGATGGGAACAGCGCCCTGACCGCGCAGCCAGGCGGCGACATATTGGACGCCCACGCTCGCATTGCCGCGCAGACCCGCATCGGTGATGGCGCCTGCAGCGGGCGCAACAAGTTCGTCAGCGCTCGCACAATAGCCGTTGAACTTAGAGAGCTGGTTCGGGCCCGGCATCTCCGCGTTGAAGACCTCCATGGCGGCCGCGACCATGCCGGGATGGGCGACCCAGGTGCCGTCATGGCCGTCGCCGGCTTCACGCAGTTTATCGCCGTGCAGCTGAGCAAAGGCGCGTTCATTGGCGGCGTCGTCGCCTCTGACGGGGATGAAGGCGGACATGCCGCCCATCGCATGCGCGCCACGCTTGTGACAGGTCTCGATCACCATCAGCGAATAAGCGCGCATGAACGGCGTCGTCATGGTGACGAGCGAGCGGTC
>JAUIEH010000437.1 GCA_030428405.1 Alphaproteobacteria bacterium | reverse complement strand
CGAACCGCTTGTCGTCTGGCATTGGGGGATCAATTTTCCAGGCTATCAGGCCTTCGCCGCCGCCTGGCCCGAAACGGGCGACGCGGTCGTGATTTTCCTCAATGGCGGCGCGATGAGCGTGACGCCGGATGGGTTTCGCTATGCCGGCCTCGAAGCGGCGCGCGAAGCGGTCATCGCCGTGCAGGGCGGGCCGCATGGCGCTTACTGGCAAGGCGTTCAATAGCGCTTTGTCGCTTCGCAGGCGCTTGGACTATGCTTGAGGCATGAGACACACGAGCATCGTCTTCGCAGCGGCGCTGGCGTGCGGCTGCGCATCGAACACGCCAAGTTTCGCGCCTCCGGATCAGGCGACGGCCTCTGCACAGCCGAGCGGCGCGCCCGGTCATGTCTTCTCAGAACCGCTCGCCGGCGGCGGAAGCGGTCCGGAAATGGTGGTGATCCCGCTGGGCGCGTTTTTGATGGGATCGCCCGATGACGACGCACGGCGCGAGGCGAATGAGGGGCCGCAGCGCCGCGTCGTGATCGCGTCGGCGTTTGCCGTCGGGCGCACTGAAGTGACGTGGGATGAGTGGGAGGCCTGCGTCGCCGCGGGCGCCTGCGAAAGCACGATTCAGGAAGAAGAGGGTGGTGACGAAGGCGGCGGACGCGGCGCGCGCCCGGTCGTCAATGTGAGCTGGCGCGACACGCGGGATTTTGTCGACTGGCTGAACGCTGAAACCGAGGCTGGTCAATATCGTCTGCTTACGGAAGCAGAATGGGAATATGTCGCGCGCGCTGGCTCTGAAGCGCGGTTTTCATGGGGCGATGATGATCCCGTCTGCGATGTCGGCGCGGACAATGGCGCCAGCTTTGGCGGTTGCGGTGAGGAGGCCTCGCGGCCCGTAGCCTCGTTTCAGCCAAACGCATTCGGCGTCTACGACATGCACGGCAATGTCTGGGAGTGGGTCGAGGACTGCTACGTCGATAATTATGCAGACGCGCCCGGAGACGGCTCCGCCGTCCTGACCGACGATTGCCGGATGCGCGTCAATCGCGGCGGAGCCTGGTTCAGCGGTCGAGCGCCGTTCAACAGCGTCGACAATCTGCGCGCCGCATATCGAAGTTGGCGTCGTGCGGATTTGCGCGGCGGGTTGATCGGTTTCCGCGTCGCGCGCGATCTGGAATAGACCGCGACGTTTTCATCAGCGACAAGAAAAAAGGGAGCGGGCGAACCCGCTCCCTTCTCAGTTCGTCAAGCAAGCCGCGTTCTTACGCGACGTCGAAGCGGTCTGCGTCCATCACTTTCGTCCAGGCTTTGACAAAGTCGTTGACGAACTTTTCTTTGGCGTCGTCCTGAGCATAGACCTCGGCATAAGCGCGCAGGATCGAGTTCGAGCCGAACACGAGATCGAAGCGCGTCGCCGTCCATTTGGCCTGGCCGGTTTTCCGGTCGCGGAGCTCGTAGAGATTATTGCCGGTCGGCGCCCAGGAATACGCCATATCCGTCAGGTTGACGAAGAAGTCATTGGTCAGCGCGCCCTCATTGTCCGTGAACACGCCATGCTTCGTGCCGCCGTGATTGGTTCCCAGCATTCGCATGCCGCCGACAAGCACGGTCATTTCCGGACCCGTCAGTCCAAGGAGCTGCGTGCGGTCGAGCATCATCTCTTCCGGCGCAACATCATAGCTGGAGTTGAACCAGTTGCGATATCCGCACGCGAACGGTTCCAGCACGCTGAAGGAATCCGCATCCGTCATTTCATCGGTTGCGTCGCCGCGGCCCGGGGAGAACGGAACCTCGACGTTGAAGCCGGCCGCCTTAGCAGCTTGCTCAACGCCGACATTGCCGGCCAGCACGATGACGTCCGCGACGCTCGCGCCCGTCTCTTTGGCGATCGGCTCAAGCACGCCGAGCACTTTTTGCAGGCGGGCGGGCTCATTGCCTTCCCAGTCCTTCTGTGGCGCAAGGCGGATGCGCGCGCCATTGGCGCCGCCGCGCATGTCGGAATGACGATAGGTGCGCGCGCTGTCCCACGCCGTCGCGACCATTTCGCCGATCGAAAGACCGCTATTTGCGATTTTCTCTTTGACCTTTTTGACGTCGTAATTGGTCGAGCCGGCCGGCACGGGGTCCTGCCAGATGAGGTCTTCTGACGGCACATCCGGGCCGAAATAGCGGGCCTTCGGTCCCATGTCGCGGTGCGTCAGCTTGAACCAGGCGCGCGCGAACGTGTCCTTGAAATAATCCGGGTCCGCACGGAAACGTTCCATGATTTCGCGGTAGGTCGGATCGACCTTCATCGCCATGTCGGCGTCGGTCATGATCGGCATTGTGCGGATGGACGGATCCTCCACATCGGGCGGCATGTCCTCTTCCTTGATGTCGACTGGCTGCCACTGCCATGCGCCGGCCGGGCTTTTCTTCAATTCCCACTCATGGTCGAGCAGCATGTCGAAATAGCCCATGTCGAACTTGGTCGGATCGCTCGTCCAGGCGCCTTCCAGGCCGCTTGTCACGGCGTCGCGGCCAACGCCGCGGCCTTGCTTGTTCAGCCAGCCAAAGCCCTGATCCTCGACTTCGCCGGCTTCCGGCGCCGGGCTGAGATTGGCCTCAAGACCATTGCCGTGCGCCTTGCCGACCGTGTGCCCGCCGGCGGTGAGGGCGGCGGTTTCTTCGTCATTCATGGCCATGCGGGCGAAGGTGATGCGCACGTCGCGCGCGGACGCAGCCGGGTCCGGCTTGTTATCGCGGCCCTGCGGATTGACGTAGATGAGGCC
>JAUIEH010000436.1 GCA_030428405.1 Alphaproteobacteria bacterium | reverse complement strand
AGGCGCGAGGCTTCGCGCGTGACCGTGCTGTCGGAATTGGCGTCGAAAAACAGCGAGTTTTCGTACGCGAAGATCGAAACGCGCCCGCCAATATTTACGATCGAGCGCAGATTGGCCTGCTCGCCGCCGCCATCCTGTTCGTGATTGAACTCATAGGTCGTGAAATGATCAATCAGCAGCGAGAAGCCTTCCGGTTCCTCGATTGCGACTTCAGCATCGCGGTCAAAACCGGTGATGCGGTAGCCGAGACTGATTTCGCGCCGCTGGCGGTGACGCAGGGGAATGGCGATCTCGACCTCGACCAGCGCAGGGTCAAAGACGATTTCATAGCCCAGCTCTTCCAGGCGCGCTTCGGAGAGCGAGCCGTCCTCTTCCTGACTGGCGAGAAGTTCGTCGAGGGCTTCCTGCGTCACCGCGCTTTCAAGCGAGGAGCGCAAGTCTTCGCCGGACAGCCAGATCCGGTCATCAGCAGCAAGACGCATACGGACGAGACCGAGCGGGCCGAACTCACGCACGGGAACGACGAGCAGCAAGTCCTCGCCGGTCGTGTTGAGGCGGCGCGCTGCGGGCGCAGTGCTTGCGACGGGAGGCGTCTCGCGCGCCTCTGACGCGGCCGGCCCGCTGCTGGCCGCTTCCTCCTGGGCGAACGCAGGCGCGCCGATGCCCAGCCCCGCCGCAGCGAACCCGCCGAGCATCGCCGCCAGTGCTCTGGAGGGCGTGCGCATCGTGGAAACGCCTCCTCAGCGCGGCCTCAATTGCCGGCCATGATGATTTCGGCGGCGATTTCACCCGTTGACGGAATATCCGAGACGGGAATGAAGATCGTGCGTTCCGACAGCGCCGGTATCAGGCCCAGCCCAATGGCCTCGCCCATCAGCTCGCGCCGCAGCCGCATGCTCCAACGCTCCGGCTCGTCAATGACCAGATCGACATGAGCCATTGAGAGATAGCCGTGCATGTTGGAATCGTTGCGCACGGTCAGCTCGACGCCCGGCTCTTCGCCGCGCACGGCCCGGCGCACATCCGCCGTGCTCAGACGCGGCGCGCCCTCCATGGGCTGAATGATGACCAGTGAGTTGATCGAATAGAGGATCTGCACGGTCTCGACGCCGGCCGGATTTTCCAGATCGATCGGCAGTTCCGAGGTTGTGAACATATAGAGCTGGCTGACATTGACCTCGGGGTCGCCAACCCAGCGCACACGGAAGACCTGGGTTTCGCCCGGCCCGATGATCGCTTGCGGCGGAAAGACCAAAAACTCGTCGCCCGCAATGGGTTCAAGCTGAGGCTCGCCAGTGGTCGGCACGGTCAGCGTGTTGACCGAGACTTCCACGGTCGTGGCGCGCGCGCGCTCATTGGTGACGCTGATCGCCGCCGTCGAGCGCTGCCCGATCGGCGTCATTTCGATGACGATGGGTTCGACCGACAGCGCGCTCGCTGCGGCGCTGAAGAACAACGCGCAGCTGATCGCTGCGCTGGCAATCGCGTGTCTTAGTCCGATCATGGCGGCGCACCCCTCCAGCGCTTGTCGCGCTTCTCCTTTGTCGCAGCGCGAATTTTGGTGCACGCTCGGCTGCGAAAGCACGTGCACGAATGAATGCCGTCCCATATATGTCGGCGCCGCTCCCCTCGAACGGCGCCGCCGGATCTGTAAGAAGTCGGCGAATTCGCCGGCGACGGGGAGGCCGCCGCCGACGAACGTCGCGGCCGGGTCTTACACGGACGGCGACATGCGGACCTGGAGGAAGTCCTCATAGGCGCCTTGCAGCATCAGGCGGTTGCGGATCGGCCGCACATTGAGCCGGAAGCGGAACAGAGCCGCTGTCGGCTCGATGCCGCTGGCGAGGTCCGTCCACGACGTGGAAATGGGCGCCGAACCCGAATGTCCGCCGAAATTGAAGGCGACGGAGTAGGGGATCGTCTGCACGAAGTCCGGATCGGACGTCGTCCAGGTGCCGTCATATTCCAGGCCGCCATTGTCGGAGCGCGCTTCGACGTCGAACTGGAAGTTGCACACTGAGTAACCGAAATTCGTGTCGACCCGGGCGCCGCGCACCGTGTCGGTGGACGGATCCTGAATGTCGAGTTCGAACACGCCGTCGGCTTCAGCGGCCGAGCCGCCCATCGCGCCGCCGAGACGACGGAACGGGCCGGCATTGGCGCTGCCGTTCACACCGTCGGCGTCAACGGAGGTCGAGAACCGGCAGAACCGGCCGGCGTCGGCGACGACGCCCCACCATGCTTCCGCGTCGTGGCCGTAGGAATTGCTCGACCAGTCGAAAGCATGAGCGGAACCGGCCGTCAAAGCGGCGAGCGACGCTGCTACGAATAATCCGCGCATCTTGAAGTACCCCTTTATTCACCATCCAACGATCGAGCCTCTTGGCCGACCGGCTCGGAGACACCCATCTCCGATCTGTTGACCGAACGCCGGTTTTCCGGCTGCCCGGTAGTGCTTGCAGCGCTTCACGCGCCTGTTTCATCCGCCCAGATAAGGGCTCACCGTCAGCGACACCCGATCGCGATACGCGCCGCGCAAAACCGGCTGCGTCGAGCGCGCAATTTCCACTTCGATAACGCCTTCTCCCTGATAGACGCGGTGGCGGCGCTCCACGCCGGAGCAGGCCAGCCGGCCGCCGCGCTCAAAACTCATTTCGCGACTGTCGCAGGCCCGCCTTCCGCCGCCTGCGCGCGTCAGATCGAGCGTCGCGCGATATTCGATCTCTGTGCGGAATGCGTCCGACGAGGTGGTCGGGCC
>JAUIEH010000435.1 GCA_030428405.1 Alphaproteobacteria bacterium | reverse complement strand
GCGCGCACCCGGCGATCGAGCCGGCTTCGCGCGCACCGCTGATGCTGCAGACCGTGCTCGGTCTGAACGCGGATAAGATTGCAGCCGCGTTTCTCGTCAAGCCATCCGCGATGGCGCAGCGTCTGGTGCGGGCAAAGACGAAAATTCGCGCTGCCGGCATCCCGTTCGAGCGCCCTTGCGCCGAGGACATGCCCGCGCGCCTTGATGACGTGCTGCGCGCGGTCTATGCGGCGTTCGGTGCGGCTTGGGATGATATGGATGGGGCGGATGGGCGCGGGGGCGAACTGGTCGGTGAGGCGATTTGGCTCGCCCGCGTCATCGTGCAGCTTGCGCCTCAAAGCGCGGAGGCTTGGGGCCTCTTGGGTTTGATGCTTCACTGCGAAGCGCGCCGGGCGGCGAGGCGCGACGCTGACGGCCGCTATATACCGCTTACGGAGCAAGACGCCGTCTTGTGGTCGCGCGACATGATCACTGAGGCTGAGCGCGCGCTCGCACGCGCTGCGGCGCTCAAGTCGATGGGACGGTTTCAGCTCGAAGCCGCCATCCAGTCAGCTCATGCGCGCCGAGCCTTCGGGCTGGAGCCCGACTGGCGCGCGATTGCGCTGCTCTATGACGGCCTCGTCAGTTTCGAGCCTGCGATCGGCGCGCTTGTCGCGCGCGCCGCAGCACACGGCCAGGCGCAAGGCGCCGCGGCGGGTCTCGCAGCGCTCGCTGAGCTCGACCAAGCGCGCATCGCTGATTATCAGCCGTTCTGGGCCGTGCGCGCCCATTTGCTGGCGCAAACGGATCGCCGCGAGGACGCCGCAGCGGCCTATCAGCGCGCGATCGGTCTGTGCGAAGACCCGGCGATGCGGCGTTTTCTGATTGAGCGGGCGCGCGAGTTTGAAACCGACTGAGCGTCTGTCAGCGCGCAGGACCCTGAGCGGCGCGGCGCACAGCGAACTCAACGGCGGGCAGCTTCACGGTCACGCCGCCTTCACCATCCGGCGACACGCACAGCTCGTGGCCAACGAGCCGGTTTTCAAACTCGATGCGGATGCCGTCGCCGGGCGCGAGCGCCACATCGACGCCGCTCGGTTCGACGCGCAGCTTGACTGGTTTGTCGGTCGGATTGGAGATGTTCAGCGGCATTGCGGCCATAACGCGGGCCTCCCGGCGGTGCAGCGATGAGGCGAGCATGGCGCAGCGAGCTGGAGATTTCGTGAATCGGCGAGAATATCTGTCGCACATCGCAGATATCGGTGCGCGTTGATTTGTGGTGATTGGCTAACGCTTGGCGCTCTATCCGCGTTGATGCGAGGCCGGCGAACGAGGGTGTCAGCGGCATGAGCATAGGTGCGTCGGATGAACGTTTTGACGATTTGCCGGACGAGGTGGTGTTGAAGAACTCGAGATGGCGAGGCGTGTTGTTGATTTTCGCCGGGACCGCCATGAGCGCGTTGGCGGTCTGGTACGGCCAAGCCGAGCAGGCATGGTGGGCGCCGGTCGTGGCCGTGTTTTTCGCGCTCGGCGTACCGAGCGGCGTCGTTTTCATCTTTTTGCCGGGACATTTGCGGCTTGATCGGCAAGGCCTCGAGCAGCGTTCAATCGGCGTCAATGAGCGCTATGACTGGTCGACGACGAGCGCGTTCGGGCTATGGCGGCAAACCAAATACGGCGTTGCGGTCAGCCGGACGGTGGTCTTCGAAACCACGCAGCGCACGGACATGTTGTCCAAGGCCGTCGCAAAGTTGACCGGGGGTTCTGTGCTGCTCGCCAGCACTTACGGCATGAAAGCCCAACAGCTTTGCGATTTGCTGAATGCGTTTCGTCAACGCGCTCTGCAGGACGCGGTCGCGACCGGCGTTCCGGATTGAGCTTCGAACACGACGCAGAAGCGGCGTCGCAGTCGCTAAGCCGCTTTCGGATTTCCGCCCTGACGCACGGAAAACTCCGTCGTCGGCAGCCGGACAGTGACGTCGTCGCGACCGTCAGGGCAGATGTCGACTTCTTCGCCGAAAAGGGGCGGCTCGTAGGCCAGCCGCAAGGTTTCGCCCCGGCCCAGACTGACTTCCATCCCGCCCGGTTCGACGCGCACTTTCATCACTTTGGCTTGCCCGTTCCGGATATTGATCGGCGTGGCGGCCATGACGGCGCTCCAATGCTTGTGGATAAGCTGTGGAAGATTACCGCATATCTTTAGGAAAAGCGACGCTGGCCCGCTTGATTGCGCTGTGTGGCGAGGACTCGCGTGACGAATCCGCGAATCCGCGATAGGAGGGTCACGCATGGAACAAGCCGCCATGTCAGAGCGCCCGACCGGACACGCCTCAAGCGACCGTCACGAGCGCGTCCTCATCGTCGATTTCGGTTCTCAGGTCACCCAGCTCATCGCGCGCAGGCTGCGCGAGCATGGCGTCTATTGCGAAATCCACCCCTACAACAAAGTCGACGGCGCCTTTCTTGACGCCTTCGATCCGCGCGCGATCGTCCTCTCCGGCGGTCCGGCCAGCCTGACGGATGCGGCCAGCCCGCGCGCAGATGCAGCCGTGTTCACGCGCGGCGTGCCGATCCTCGGCATTTGCTATGGCGAACAATTGTTGTGCGATCAGCTTGGCGGCCGGGTCGAAGCGCCCACCCATCGCGAGTTCGGCCGCGCTGATATTGAGATCATCGGCGAGAGCGCGCTCTTCGAAGGCTTTGGTCCCATCGGCGGTCACGAGCGCGTCTGGATGAGCCATGGCGACCGCGTCATCGAAATCCCCGAGGGCTTTCACGTCA
>JAUIEH010000434.1 GCA_030428405.1 Alphaproteobacteria bacterium | reverse complement strand
CGGACTGCTCGGCGGCGTTGCGGGCGCCGTCTCGGCGGTGTTCGAGAACGCGGTCGCGGGCGGCTTCGTCATTGTCGGCGGCTTTCTCGCCATCGCCGTCGCCGCCACGTGGATGCGCGTCAAACAGGCCGAGATGACCCAGGATGTCGGGGCGACGACGCTCACCGCCGTCTTGCTGGTCTACGCGCTCGGCGTGATGGCGAGCGTGGGCGACATGGCGCTTGCGGCCGCCGGCGGGGTTGCGGCCGCTGTCACGCTGCACATCAAGGAACAGGCCGACGCCGTCCTTGCGCGCTTCAGCCAGCTTGAGGTCGGCTCGGTCTTACAGCTCGCCGTGATGTCGGCGATCGTGTTGCCGCTTTTGCCGGACGAAGGCATGGGCCCCTATGACGCGCTCAATCCACGCGAGCTGTGGATGCTCGTTATACTGATTGCTGCGTTTTCCTTCATCGGCTATGTCGCGGTGAAGCTCCTTGGCAAGCGCAAAGGCGTGCTGGTCGCAGGCTTCGCCGGCGGGCTCGCCTCATCGACGGCGGCCACGCTCAGCCTCTCGCGCGCCGCCCGCAAGGCGCCGGATGCGGCATACGCAGGCGGCGTCACGCTCGCCAATATCGTAATGTTCGCGCGCGTGGGGCTGGTGACGTTCATCCTCTCGCCCGCGCTCGCGCAGATCGTGGCGCCGGCCATGCTCGCAGGCGCGCTCGGTTCCGCCGTCATCGGAGCATATTATCTCATCGGGCGCCAAAGGAGCGACGCTGCGGCCATGGAGACCGAGGCGCGCAATCCGCTTGAATTATTCGCCGCCCTGCAATTCGGCGCGCTTTTGGCGGTGGTGACGCTGCTCGCCGCCGCCGTGCGCGATTTCATCGGCGAGCAGGGGCTTGTGCTGCTGGGCGCGATTTCCGGATTTGTCGATGTCGACGCCGTCACCTTGTCTTATTCGCGCATGGCGGCGGGCGAGGGCGCGCTGAACATTCTGGCCGCCGGCGTGCTCGCAGCCGTGGTCGTCAATTGCGCGGCCAAGGCCGGCATTGCGACGATCGCCGGCGGACGCGCGCACGGCCTGCGCTGTGCGGCCGCCCTTGGCGCAGGCGGCGTCGCCGCCGCGCTTGGCTATTTCGGCGCCGTCGCCGTGGTGACGTGAGGCGCGATCAGCCGCGCGCGCTTATTCCGCAGCGACCCGCGGCGTCGACGCATTGGCCAGCGCGTCCGCGCTTTCCGGCGCTTCGCCAAGCTGGACTTCCTCGATGCGCTCGGCGCGCTTGACGACCTTCTCCGTCGACACCCGGATCATGCGGATGTCTTCCTCGCTCTGACCGAGATGTTTCTGCAGCTTGGCGACACGATCGTCGAGCCGTCCGACATCATCGGCGAGGATGGTCACTTCGCGCTGAATGACATGGGCCTGCTCGCGAATGCGGGCGTCCCGCATCACCGCGCGCATTGTGTGCAGCGTGGCCATGAAGGTTGTCGGCGAGACGATCATCACGCGCTGGCGGAAGCTCTTGTCCACGATGTCGGGAAAGTCCGCATGCAGAGTGGCGTAGACGGCCTCGGACGGCAAAAACATCAGCGCGGTGTCGGAAGTCTCGCCCGGAATGAGATATTTCTCTGCTATCGCCTTGACGTGTTTCAGCACGTCCGAGCGCAGCGCGCGCGCAGCCGTTTCGCGCTCGGCCGGGTCCTGGCTCTCGTGATAGATGCGCCAGTTCTCCAGCGGAAACTTGGCGTCGATCGCCACCGAGCCCGGCGGCGCCGGCAACTTGATGAGGCAGTCCGCGCGCGAGCCGTTCGACAGCGTGCACTGAAACTCAAACGCGCTCGGCGGCAGGAAGGTTTTGACCAGGTCCTGCATCTGGATTTCGCCGAACGCGCCGCGCTGTTGCTTGTTCGACAATAAAGCCTGCAGGCCCGACACCTCGCCGGACAGTGTCTCGATATTCTTCTGTGCACGGTCAATCAGCGCGAGGCGTTCGTTCAGCTTGCCGAGCGATTCCGCGGTGCGCTTGGATTGTTCGTTCAGGCCCTCGCCGAGCCGGCGCGTGACCGAATCCAGCCGCTCATCGAGCGATTTACGCAATTCCGACTGGCTGGCGGCGGAGGCCTGGGTGAGCATCTCCAGCCGCGCGGTGATGGCGGCGTTGGCTTCGGCGAGCTTGGCGACGCCGTCGGCGACCTGCTGGCTCGCGGCACTTTGGACGCGCTCGGCTTCCGCCTTCGCGCTGCGCGAGGTTCCCGGATCGTCGAGCACGCGCCGCAACAGCCAAATCGCGATGATGACCGCCACGACGATCATCAAGGCCTCGGCCCCGGTCAGATTGGCCCCGCCGATTTCCGCGATCGGGGCGGACAAGAAGTTCGCCGATTGTTCCATGCCCCAATCTAACCCCGATTCGGCCCCGAGGAAAGAGTTTGTTTCGCTTTTGTTCTGGGGTGGCGAAACAGAATGGCGCGCCCGGGTGTTGCCGAACCCACCTCTGTCGATTGAGATGGAGGAAACGGTGACGCCGTTTGTAGTGCGGGCGCATTGCCTCGCTCGTCTCGGCCCGCCCTACGCGCCGTCCCGCCCCCCAAAACTTATCCGCCCCCGTCCCAACGCCCCCATAATGGCTCCCGTCTCCGCTCAACGGCGGGCTCGCGCACCGGATGCGGGCGGGCGGAGGCTGACGCGCCGCGGCTCATCCGTGACCGGAACGGGTGAAACCCGGCGAGCGCCCTTCAGGGGGCGGGGCACTAGGACCCCGCCGGCAGGCCGACCACGTCCAGGGCCTTAGCGTA
>JAUIEH010000433.1 GCA_030428405.1 Alphaproteobacteria bacterium | reverse complement strand
TGGTCGAAGCCGCAGGCCCCGGCGTTGAGGCGTACAAGCCAGGCGACAAGGTCTGCGCCCTGCTCGGCGGCGGCGGCTATGCCGAATACGCCGTCGTGGACGCAGGCTCCGCCATGCCCGCGCCGGAAGGGATCAGCCTGCGCGACGCCGCAGGCTTGCCCGAGACCGTCATGACCGTCTGGGCGAATGCGTTCGAAGGCGGACGGTTGCAGCCTGGCGAGACGATCCTCATTCATGGCGGCGCCAGCGGCATTGGCACGACCGCCATCCAGATGGCGGCGGCGCATGGCGCGCGCGTCTTCGCGACGGCCGGCAACGCGCTTAAATGCGCTTTATGCGAACAATTAGGCGCCGAGCGCGGCATCAGCTATCGCGAGGAGGACTTCGAAGAAATTCTGAAAGAGGCCGGCGGCGCAGACGTCGTGCTCGACATGGTCAGCGGCGAATACACGAACAAGAACCTGTCGTTGCTCAAGCCCGGCGGACGCTCCGTCCACATTGCATTTCTTGGCGGCGCGAAATCCGAAATCGACATGCCGACGCTGGTCATGAAAAATCTGACAATCACGGGCTCGGCCTTGCGTCCGCGTCCGCTCGCGGAGAAGGCGCGTATCGCCGCGGAAGTGCGTCGGCATGTCTGGCCCTGGATCGAGGCCGGAAAGTTCCGCCCCATCGTCGACAGCGTTTACGAACTGGAAGACGCCGCACAGGCCCATGCGCGCATGGAGGATGGCGGTCACGCCGGAAAAATCCTCCTGAACGCGAATAATCCTGCCTGAACGGCTTCCGCCGCGACGCTGGGCGCACTATATAGGCCGCACAAGACGATCATGAACGCGTGGAGTTTGGTTCTTGATCGCCGCGCCCATTCGCCGCCCGGCGCCTCGCGCGACCGGGCGATTT
Organism: Alphaproteobacteria bacterium; assembly: GCA_030428405.1. GTDB lineage: Bacteria > Pseudomonadota > Alphaproteobacteria > Caulobacterales > Maricaulaceae > JAUIEH01. The sequence continues at coordinate 1,884 of JAUIEH010000433.1, read as the reverse complement.
TTTTTGCCGAGGTTTTGTCATGACTGAAATTCTGATGCCGAAGGCGACCGCTGTCTGGCTCGTGGACAATACGTCTTTGAGCTTTGAGCAGATCGCTGCTTTTTGCGGCCTGCACCCGCTCGAAGTGAAAGGCATTGCTGACGGCGACGTCGCCGCCGGCGTGCGCGGCGCTGACCCGATCGCCAACGGCCAGCTCTCGCGCGAAGAGATTCAGTCGGGCGAGGACGACGCCGAATATCGCCTCGTCCTTCGCGAGTCCAAGCATGCCGACCTCCTCGGCAAGGCGACCAAAACCAAAGGCCCGCGCTACACGCCTTTGTCACGCCGTCAGGAGCGTCCCAACGCGATCGCCTGGATGGTCAAAAACCATCCCGAAGTCAGCGACGGCCAAATCTCCAAGCTGATCGGCACCACCAAGACCACGATCGAAGCGGTGCGCAGCCGCACGCACTGGAACGCCTCCAACATCACGCCGACCGATCCGGTCGCGCTTGGTCTTTGCTCACAGGTCGATCTTGACGAAGTCGTGCGCAAGGCCGCCGAGAAGCGGCGCAAAGCCGGCCTCGATGCGCCCGCCGAGCCGGAAGGCGCCGGCCTCAAGCCCGCCAGCGAAACCGGCGCCGCCGATGAGGCTGCGGAAATGGATGAGGCCGACCGCCGCCGGGAACCGGTCAGCGCCGATGACGTCTTCGCGCGCTTCACCGGCAGCGATGCGGATGCGAGCACGTCGGAAAGCGACGACACCGAAGGCGGCGACGAGCAAAACTAGTCGCGTACGGACGGTTCGTTTCAGTTGGCGGCGTGGTCGATGATCGTGTTCAGGGCCCGCCGCCCGCCGTCGACATAGATGACCTCGCCGGTGACGTAAGAGGCGTCGGGCGAAGCGAGAAACCACACCACGCTCGCGACCTCGTCGGGATCGCCAAAACGGCCGAGCGGCGTGCGCGACAACAACACGTTGCGCATGGCCGGATCAGCGCTGACGCCTTTGAGCATGTCCGTTGAGATGCTGCCCGGTCCGACCGCGTTCACGCGCACGCCTTTGGGTGCGAGCGCGAGCGCCATGGCGCGAGTAAGCTGGTTGAGCCCGCCTTTCGAGACCGCATAGGCAAGCTGGGTCGGCATAGCGAATTCAGCGTTGATCGAGGACATGTTGACGATGGCGTAGCGGCGGCGCGCTTCTTCCAGGCGCTCGCCGTCGCGCTCGATCTGGCTGGCGATCTGGCGCGCGACCGCCTGGCCAGCCAGAAACGCGCCGCGCAGATTAACCTGCAGCACACGGTCGAAATCGGCGTCTTCAAGATTGAGCACGTCGCCTGGCGCGATGACGCCGGCATTGTTCACCAGCACGTCGATGCGGCCATGCGCCGCCAGCGTTTCGGCGAGCAGATTGTGGACGTCCAGGCGCTCGCCGACATCGCATTTGACGAACGCCACCGTACGGTCGCGCCCGCTCAGCTCCTTGGCCGCGGCGGCGCCGACTTCCTCATCAATATCCGCGATGACGACATTGCAGCCCTCATCGGCGAAACGCCGCGCGCAGGCGAGCCCGATGCCGCGTCCGCCGCCCGTGATGATCACTGTTCTGTCGTCAGCCATTGTCCGCTCCGCACGCCGCACAAGCGCGCCAAGCTATGCGGCCGGACGAGCCGGGCATAGCCCCGCCTGGGGCGGTGCGGGCGAATCTTCGCGTCGCGCTAAATATCTCAGCGCCATCAACGCAAAAGGGCGGCCATTGGCCGCCCTGACGTCGCGAAATCAGTTTTCAGAGTGCTGCGGCGTTCAAACGCCGGCGCCGAGAAGCGTAATTTCGTCCTTCAATCTGAGCTTTTCCCGTTTCATTGCGGCGACGCGTTGGTCATCGGAGCCGGGACGTCTAATTTC
>JAUIEH010000016.1 GCA_030428405.1 Alphaproteobacteria bacterium | reverse complement strand
CAACAGCTCGCATTTCGCGGTCGGCGTGATCCATCGCGAGACGCGCTATCAGGACGCGCGCACGGATGAACAATTCGCCGGCGTAAGTTTCTCGATCCGTCGTTAACGATTCACTTGACCTGCGGCTGAGCGAAACGCGATCACTTTCCCGGATAGAATGTCCCGGGGGAATGGCGCGTGTTTCGTTCAGCCAGCATTTCGACAGCGGCCGTTGTCGGCGCAGCGCTCCTGAGCGCGCCCGCGATCGCGGATGAAGACCCGCCCGAGTTCAGCTTCTGGGACGATGCGACCATCTCGTTCGTCTGGGAAAACGACATTTATGGCGGCTCGGACGACAACTACACCAACGGCGTCCAGTTCTCGATCATGTCGCCGCTTGGCCGCGACCTGCCGCTGACGCGGCGTCTGCGCCGGATTCTGCCCGATTATCTCGACAATGCGCGCCAATACCGAACCGGCTTCGGCTTCGGCCAGACCATGTTCACGCCGGAAGACATCTCGCTGCCGGTCCCCAATCCGGCGGATCGACCGTATGCGGGCTATCTATACGCCAATTTCACGCTCGTCGCCGAGCAGGACGACCGCACGATCGACACGGCCCAGCTGCAGGTCGGCATTGTCGGCCCCGCTTCTGGCGCCGAATGGGTGCAGACCAATTGGCACCGCCTGCTCGATGCGCAGGATCCAAAAGGCTGGCCGCATCAGCTCAACAACGAACTCGGCGTCGTGCTGCGGCTGGAGCGCGCACTGCACACCCGGCCGCACAATTGGGGTCCGCTCGAAGTCGAAGCCGATTTCAATTTCGGCGGCGCGCTCGGCAATGTCGAAACCAGCGCCTCCGTCGGCGCGGGCGTGCGCATCGGTGAGCGCTTCACCGGCGATTACGGTCCGCCGCGCATTCGTCCGGCCCTCGGCGGCGCCACGTTCTTCGACGATAGCGAAGGCGTCGGCTGGTATGTCTTCGCCGGCGTCAATGTGCGCGGCGTCGCGCGCAATCTCTTCCTCGACGGCAACACATTCGCGTCCAGCGCAAGTGTGGACGACCGCCATCTGTTCGTCGGCGATTTCCAGTCCGGCGTGGCGGTGACGGCCGGGCGCGTGCGCCTGTCCTTCACTTATGTTTATCGGACCGAAGAGTTCTCGTTCCAGGAAGAGGGCGCGCGTTTCGGCGCGGCCTCGATCAGCTACCGCTTCTAAGCGCAAACGTCAGGCAAGCCCGTCGCGCTCATTGCGCGCGTCGTCAAGATATTCGCGCAGCGCGGTCAGCTGGGGCGCAAGCGCGCTCAGACGCGCCATCCCGAACTCAGCGACGATTTTCTCGCAAGCCGGCGCAATCGCCGCCAGCGCGCGATCGCGCGCGGCCCGGCCTGCCGGCGTAATCGACACCAGCTTCACGCGCTTATCCGTCTCGCCGGCCTTCACCGCTACGAAGCCTTTGGCCTCGAGCTTGGCGATGATCGCAGTCATGGACGGCTTGGTCATCTGAAAGACACGGGCGAGACGGGAAGGCGATTCTGCGCCGCCGCGCCGGCTGAAGTGATTCAGCACGCTGAATTCCGACACGCCCAACTCGCGGCCGAGCGCGGTCATAAGCTCGGCCGTGGCGAGCTGATTGAGAATGCCGATTTCGGTGAAGACGGAAAAAACCGCCGCAAGGCTCTCGCTCTGATTCGCGCTCATGCACCGTCTTCTATCAGCGTTGTCTCCAGCGGCCATCGCGGCGCAGGCGCAGGAAAGCGCGCAAAGCCCGCACGCGCAAACATCTGCACCACGCCTGGCGCGTCTGCGCCAAGCCGCTCGTGGATTTCCGCATACGGACCAGCCATCTCAGGAAACTCCTGCAACGCCTGACTGAGCGGGTGCAGACAGAGCCCCAGACGCTGCGCCGCGAGGTGGGCGCGCACCCAGGCCGCCCCGACCTCCAGCTGCGTGCGCCGGGTATTGTCCGGCGTCGTCAGCCAGAAGAAACCCTGGCTCGAGGCGATGGCGTCGGCATACATCGAAAGACCCTGCTCGAAGGCGGCCGAGCCGGGCGTGTCCAAAGCCTCAGGCGACACCGCGCCGACCAGCCGCCCGACTTCGATGATGGGCTCGACGAGCGCTATGCCATCCGGCGTGCGCGCTGCCGCTTCTGCGCCGATGCGCATGACGTCGATGCTTTCGCGCCGCGTCGCATCTGTGCGGTACTCAATCTCCCAGGCCCGCAACGCGAGATCCTTCAGCGTCTCAAGGCGCGTTGCATCGATGGTTGCGCCAGCGACGACCGTTTCGCCGGCCGCGGCCGCAATAGCATCGAGCATGTCCTGTGAAACGGGCCTTTCGGCGTCAAAGGGCGCGCGCACGGTGCGGCGTTCACGGATGGCTGCGAACATCGTCGGCTCGGGCCGCCCGCCGCCTTGCCGAAAACGCACGCGGGCGATGGGCCGCGCATCGAGGCGGGGCTGAGGCTCGCCGTCCGGAAAGGGCGTCATCTCGGCGGCATAGCCCTGTTCAGCGGCGGCGATGCGCAACAACTCCAGCATGCAGCCGAAACCGATCGTAATCTGACGGTCCGGCGGGTCGGTATGCGGAAGCCTGCGCGAAAGGTCGCAATAGACGCTGACGGTTTCGGGTTCCGACAAGTCGAAGCGCCATGGCTGCATATTGTGCGGATTGGGCGCGAGGATCGCGAAGGCCAGCGCATTGAGCCGCACATCGCCCAGATCATCGCCCGCGCGGCGCCACGGCTCGCGCGCGGTCGCCAGAAGCGAACGCCGACGCAGTTCGACGCCGCCAAGCCCCAGACCGATCACGACCGCGCTCGCTGCGCCGGTCGTCAAAATCATGCGTCGCGACAACATCGCGCTGCCCCTCGTTATAAATAAGTTAGCGAACTAACTAAATTGTGGGCGTATTGGCGTCAATTTAAAATTCTCAGGTTGGCGGAGTCGGGCCCCGCGCGGCGGCGCGCATTGCGCCGAGACGCGCGCTGCATACATAGCCATGAACGAGATGAGCAATTGCGAGCGCATCATGACTGACCGCCAAGCCGCACGCGTCTCAGGCGCATTGTTTCTGCTCGCATTCGTGCTCTATGGCGGCGGCGTTTTCGCGATGGTTTCGGAACGTCTCGTCCTGGGCCTGACGCTTCTGCTTCTGAACTCCGCAGCCGTCATTTCGATCGGGCTGTTATTTCGCGGAATCATCCGGCGCGACGACCGGGTTACGGCGAACATCTATCTCGTCGGACGCCTGTTTGACGGCGGCTTGCTGGGCGCCGGCGGCGTGTTCTGGGCTCTGTCTGGCGGCTCCGACGCCGGCGCCGACGTCAATCTCGCTCTTTATCACGCGGGTATGATCGGCTTCGGCATAGCCAGCCTGTTCATGGGCTTGTGGCTGATCCGACATGAGCGCGCGCCCGTCTGGCTCGGCGTATTCTGTCTCATCGGCTATGCGTGTCTGGTCGTGACGATGATTCTTGAGACCGTCGGCATGGGAGACCTCGCGCGCTTCGTCATCGCGCCGGCCGCCTTGTTCGAACTTGTGTTCGGAATCTGGCTCATCGCCTTCGGCTTGCGCACCGCGCCTGCGCCACAAGCCGGCGCGCTGGATTGAGTTAACGCGGCGCGCGCCGTCTTAACCAGCGATTCACCAAATCCGGCGAGTACAACTCAACATCTTGCGGACAATGTGCTGCGCGCCCCCATATTTGGGGCAAAGTGGCGTGCAGCTGTTGAGGGGAGTTAAGCCGTATGCCGTTGGACGCCGACACCACGACGCCGGGTCTGTTAACGCCGAGCCATAGCTATAAGCCGTTCCGCTACCCGTGGGCGTACGATTTCTGGAAGAAGCAGCAGCAAGTCCACTGGATGCCGGAAGAGGTGCCTCTCGGCGAGGACTGCAAAGACTGGGCGGCCACGCTCAACGATCAGGAGCGCAATCTCCTCACGCAGATTTTCCGCTTCTTCACGCAGTCCGACGTGGAGGTGAACGACAACTACATGGAACGCTTCGCGCGGGTGTTTAAGCCGACCGAAGTGAAGATGATGATGTCGGCCTTCTCCAATATGGAGACGATCCACATCGCGGCTTACGCGCTTCTGCTCGAGACCATCGGCATGCCCGAGGCCGAGTTCTCCGCTTTCCTCGAATACAAGGAAATGGCGGACAAGCACGACTACATGCAGACCTTCGGCGTCGAGACCGAGGCCGACATTGCGCGCACGCTGGCCATGTTCGGAGCGTTCACGGAGGGGCTGCAGCTGTTTGCGTCGTTCGCGATGCTGATGAACTTCCCGCGCTTCAACAAGATGAAGGGCATGGGCCAGATCGTGACCTGGTCGATCCGCGACGAGAGCCTGCATTGCGAGGGCATGATCAAGCTGTTTCACGCCTTTGCGCGCGAGACCGGCTGCGTCACCAAGGCCGTCAGCGAAGACATCATTGATTGCTGCAAGACGGTCGTGCGGCTCGAAGACGCCTTCATCGATCTCGCCTTTGAGCTCGGTCCTGTCGAAGGCATGACGCCAGACGACATCAAGAATTACATCCGCTTCATTGCGGATTGGCGGCTGCAGCAGCTCAACCTGCCGGCCATCTACGACGTCAAGGAGCACCCGCTGCCTTGGCTCGCCGAGATTCTTAACGGCGTCGAGCACGCCAATTTCTTCGAGGCGCGCGCGACCGAGTACTCCAAGGCTGCAACGCGCGGCCAATGGCACGGCGAAGACGGCGTCTGGGCGATGTTCGACAAGAATCGCGGCGCGGCCTGAGCCGAAACGAAAACGCAGACTGTTAACGCGCCGCCGCTGAAAAGCGGCGGCGCAGTGCGTTTGGAGCGGAAAGTCAGCGTGCGCCGTAGTCACAGCTCGTTCCGCAAGCCGAATGTTCTCGTAATGTTCTCTTATTTTTCAATGATTTGAGTCGATCAGGTAACCCGGCGTTAACGGTCTCGGCGCGAAAACTAAGCTGCATTACGGAAGACGCGGTTCAATCGCGGGATTGCCGCGCAGCCGAACGAGCGATGACGGGAATGACGCAAGACCTTCACAACGACGACGACTGGATCGATCCCGAAATGTTTGCGCCTTTCTCCGAGGCGGAACTTTCGGACCTGGCCGCCGTTGTCTGTGCAGCGCCTGAAACTGGGCGCGAGAAGGTCGCAGCATCGCATCCTGTTGGCGAAAGGCTGCTCGAGACCGTCGGCTCCGTAGAAGATTTTCTGCGTCCGCTGCTCGCCATTTGGGGCGAGGACGAAGCGGATGCGGCCGCGCAAGCGGCCTGAGGGGGCGAGGACGAGGACATGTCGAAGACCAAAACTCCGAAGCGGTCCTTCACGGACATGGTTTCGCGCGAACGCGTCGGCAAAGCCGCATCGTCCGCGCAAGCGGCCGCGCGCCGCTGGACCGACCGCGTCGCTCCGCGGGGCGGGTTCAACGCGCCCTCGCGCATGCTTGGCCTCTAAGCCGCGCTTCCATTCAGAATTTGACTTAAGATCGCGTTGCGCGTCGTTGGCGCCATGGACGTCGCGCGCGCAGGACGGCATTGTCGCATGCGCAGGCCGGCCGGCCGCGCGCTCATCCATTGCGTTAAATAATGAAGGACCAGCTCCATGTCTGACGCGCCGCACAGAGTCACCATCCTCGCCCGCACCTTTTCAGCGGCGGCGATGGAGTTCCACCGCGCGCGCATGGCCGAGCGCGGCTATCGCATGGAGGGCCGCATCGAACCGGCCGTTTTTCAGATGCTCGACGAGGACGGCGGCTCTGAAGCGCTGTTTGAGGGCGAGCCGCTCTTCGCCGTCACCTTCGCAAAGCGCGAAGCCGACTAAGCGCTGTCGCGCCGCTTCGGCGGCGAGCGACACGGCGCGCGCGCCATGACTGCTGCGCGATTCAAAAGCTGCAAATCCGCAGACGAAGCCGTTGCTCGTCTGAGCGAGATTTATGACGCCGCCGTCGACCGGCTGCGCGCCGCGCTCAACGAGTACGGACAAAATGGCGTAGAGCCGGACCCGCAGGCGCGCGCCGACGGCTTGTTCGCTTACCCTGAAGTTCGCGTCAGCTATGCGCCTGAGCGTGCGCCGCCGCAGATTTCGCGCGCTTACGGCAAGCTCGCCGCGCCGGGCGTGTTCGCGGGCACGATCACCCAGCCTGAGCTTTTTGCCGACTATCTCAAGGAACAGCTCGATCTGTTGATGTCGGCCTATGAGGTCGAGGTCACGGTCGGCCCGAGCGCGTCGGACATTCCGTATCCCTACGTGCTTGAATCCGATCAGGACAGCGGTCTCGCCGAGTGCGACCCTGCCGAGCTTGCGCGCCTGTTCACCGCGCCCGACCTCGCCGCGGTGGGTGATGAGCTGGCGGACGGCGAGTGGCTGCAGCCGGCCGATAAGCCGTTTCCGCTGACGCTGTTTGATGCGGCGCGCGTTGATTATTCGCTGCACCGGCTGCGCCATTACACAGGCACGCCCGCCGAGCATGTCCAGGACTTCGTTCTTTTCACGAATTATCACCGCTATGTCGGCGAGTTCGTGCGCTGGGCGGCCGATGAGCTGAAAGCAAACAAGGGCTATCTCGGCATATCGGCGCCTGGCGGAGTGGTGACGGCGGACGCAGAAGATCCGGCTTCGGAGGTCGAGCGCGGCGCCTGGCGGCGCCATCAAATGCCGGCCTATCACCTGATGGGGCCGAAGCGCTCCGGCGTCACGCTGGTCAATATCGGCGTCGGTCCCTCCAACGCCAAGACGATTACGGATCATCTCGCGGTGATGCGGACGCAATGCTGGCTGATGATCGGCCATTGCGGCGGGCTGCGCCATTCCCAGCGGCTCGGCGATTATGTGCTGGCGCACGCTTATCTGCGCCGCGACGGCGTGCTCGACGACCATCTGCCGTTGGAAATACCGGTGCCGCCGATCGCCGAGATTCAGATCGCGCTCCAGGCGGCGGCCGAGGAGGTGACGGGCGAGAGCGGGGAAGACCTCAAGCGGCGTTTACGCACGGGCACGGTGGTCACTGACAGCGACCGGAACTGGGAGCTGCGCTCCTCCATCGAAGCGCGCCGCTTCAACCAGTCGCGCGCCATCGCCATCGACATGGAAAGCGCCACGATCGCCGCGAACGGTTTCCGCTTCCGCGTGCCTTACGGAACGCTGCTCTGCGTGTCGGACAAGCCCTTGCATGGCGAATTGAAGCTGCCCGGTCCGGCGAGCCGCTTTTATCAGGCCTCGGTCGGCCAGCATTTGCGCATCGGTCTGCAGGCGATCGAAATCTTGCGCCGCAACGGCGCGGCCATGCTGCATTCGCGCAAGCTGCGCGCCTTTGACGAGCCGCCGTTCAGATGAGCGCCGCGACTGATTCCTTCGTGCACGAATACCCCGGCGGCTGGCGCTGGCGGCATATGCGCGCAAGCAAAGCCGAAGAGTTTGCGAAAGGCTTCGTCGAGAACGGCGCCAGCGAGACGTCTGCGGACCTGCTCAGCGAAGATGAGGTGCGCGCTTATTGCGGGCTCGATCATGACGGCGACGGCGCCGTGTTGATTTTGCGCGGGGTCAATTTCGACCCCGAGGGCGAACCTGAAGACGCCGTCGCCTTGCGTGTCTATGCCGATGCGCGCGGCCTGACGACCGCCAGCCTTCGCCGCATTCGCGCGGTCGAGCGCGTCTTCTATGAGCCGGTCAGCGCTTATGAAAATCCGTTCGACCTTCTGCTCGACCTGGTCGATGCGCTCAATGAGGGCTGGCGGGCCTCGGCGCGCGAACTTGAAACGATGCTGGACGCGCTGGAAGATTCAGCCGTCGACACCGGCGCAGCCGATCTTGAACAGCTCCAGCTCGTGCGTCGGCGCACAATCGGCTTCACCCGCCACGCCAAGCCTTATGCCGAGGCGCTGCTCCGCCTCGGCGACCGCGAGCGCAAATTGCTGCCCGATGCGCAGATTGGTCTGGCGCGCTCGCTCGCCAATAACGCCCAGCGCACCGTCGATGTCTTGACCGCGCTGCGTGAGCATGTCGCCAGCGTCCAGTCTCATATCGATTCCGTCGCCGCTCAGCGCGAGCGCGACGTTGCAGACAGGCTGACGCGGGTGGCGACCGTTTTTTTGCCGTTGAATTTTCTGGCGGCGATGCTTGGCGCCAATGTCGGCGGCATTCCCGGCTCGAATTCGGTCTGGGGATTCGCCATCATGAGCGTCGCGATGCTGGCGCTTGCGGTCGGCGCCTGGGTGTTGCTGCGTCGGCTGGATTGAGGCTTCAGCGATTGAAACTGCGAGCGCCTGCGGTTACGTCAGGGGCAAGCGTCAGAAGGAGTTTCGCCGTTGAGCGACCGGCTCGTCCCGCTTGAGGGCGTCTTCAATTTCAGAGATTTCGGCGGCTATGCGACCATTGATGGCGGCCGGGTCAAGCGCGGCCATCTGTTCCGTTCCGCACATCTTGCACGCGCGACCAGCGCGGACTGGGACACGCTGCGCCCGCTTAAACTCGCCGTATGCGCGGATTTGCGCCGGCGCGGCGAGCGCGACCATGACACGACGAAATGGCCGGAAGGCGAGGCGCCGCGCGTCATCGTGACCGACGCTGGCGAAAAGTCGTCGCTGCCGCCGCATCTGCAGTTTCTCAAGGAAACCGGGTCGATCAGCCCCGAGGAAGTGCGCGCGTACATGATCACGACCTATGAGCGCGCGCCGATGGAAGAGCGCCATGTCGAGCTGTTCCGCGACGTTTTCGCAGCGCTCGCGAGCGCGGAAACGCCGCTTCTCGTCCATTGCGCGGCGGGCAAGGACCGCACGGGCGTCCTGTGCGCGCTGATCCTCGACACGCTTGGCGTCAGCCGCGATGACGTATTCGACGATTACGACCTGACCAACCGCTCCGGCGTGGTCGACGGCATTTTGAAACAGGCTGCGGCGCGCTTTTCCAAGCGTCTCGAACGCGACATAGAGCCTGAGCAATTGCGCCCGATGATCGGTGTGGAGGAGGCGTATCTCGCCGCCGCCATCGCCGCCATCGAAAGCGAATTCGGCACGATTGAGAGCTACCGCGAAAAAGTGCTCGGCGTGACGCCGCAAATGCGCGAGCGCATGCGCGCCCATCTCGTGCATTTCGCCGAGGAGAGCGTCTGACGCCCGCCGGCTCGCTCACTTCCGAAGCGCCGGACGCTGCGCGGTCAGCCGATTGGACGGCGCCGGTCGATGCGCTCGGCCGATCTGCGCGAGACGCCTTCACGCTTTTGCTGCACGATGCTGGCGCGCAACGCAGCTATCTCTACAAGAACCCGATAAATTACGTGTGCGCGCTCGGACCGGGCGCCGCCGAAGAAGCGCGCGCGCTCGTCAGTGATGCGCGCAGACAAGGCGCATTCGCTGCGGGCCTGTTTGCATATGAGTGGGGCGCCGCCGTGGACGCTGCGCCGCGCGCGCCGGGCGGCGCCTGGCCTGACATTGCGCTGGGGCTTTATCCCGGCCGCATCGTGTTCGACCATGCACAACAAACAAGCTGGCGCGAAGGCGATGCGCCGGCGCTTGCGGACGGGCCGCGCCTCGACGCCAGCGCGGCGCCCGCGCTCGTGCGGCCGGCTTCAACACGCGCCGAGGTTTTGGCGCGCGTCGCCAATGTCCTCGCGCGCATCCGCGCCGGTGATCTTTATCAGGCCAATATCTCGCAGGCGTTTATCGCCGAGCTGGCGGGCGACGATGCGCCGGAAAAAATCTTTGCACGGTTGAGCCGTGCTTCCGCATCAGATTTCGCTGGATACTTCGCGCTCGATGAGGCGCGCGCCGTCGTCACCAATTCTCCAGAGCTGTTCTTGCGCCTGAGCGCTGACGGGGAGGTCGAGACCAAGCCGATCAAGGGCACGCGACCGCGCGGGCGAACGCCGGATGAGGACGCCGCCTTGGCAGATGAGCTTCGCGCTTCGGAGAAAGACCGCGCGGAAAATCTCATGATCGTGGATTTGATGCGCAATGACCTCTCGCGCGTTTGCGCGCGCGCGAGTGTGGAGACGCCGCGCCTGTTCGAGCTTGAGAGCTACGCCAATGTCCATCATCTGGTTTCGACCGTAACCGGACAATTGGCGGATGGTGTTGATGTCGTCGACCTGCTGGGGGCCTGTTTTCCGCCCGGCTCGATTACAGGCGCGCCAAAGCTGCAGGCGATGAAGATGATAGCGGCGAATGAAGAGGAGGCGCGCGGTCCTTACTGCGGCGCGCTCGGCCATATCGCGCCTGATGGCTCGGCGGCGTTCAATGTCATGATCCGGTCGATAGATTTCGGCCGCGACGACGCCGGCGCATGGCGCGGCGTCTTTCGCGCAGGCGGGGGCATTGTCGCGGATTCCGATCCGCTGGCGGAGCATCACGAAATGCTCGACAAGGCGAGCGCAATCGCCGCCGCGCTCGGCGCACGCCTCGACGCGCACCGATGAGCGCGCCCGTCATCTGGGATGACGGCGTCATGCGGCCGCTGTCGGAGATGCGCATCAGCCCGCTCGATCGCGGCTTCACGCTCGGCGACGGCGTGTTTGAGACGATCGCTTTGCGCAATGGCTCGGCGGTGCGTCTGGGCGCGCATCTTGCGCGACTGAGCGTAGCGGCGGCGGCGCTTGGTCTCAGCCTGCCGAAGACGCTTGCCGCCGGGCTTCAGCAGGAAATCGCAACGCTGGCGGAGGCGAACGCGCTCGGCGGCGGGCTCGCGGCGCTGCGCCTTTCTGTGAGCCGTGGCGAGGGCGCGCGCGGTCTGGCTCCGCCGGACGATGCGCAGGCGCGCGCGGTCATGACGGTTTCGCCGTTCACCCGACCCGAGAACGGCGCGCATGTCGTCATACTCCGCGACCGGCTGCGCCAGCCGGGTTTTTCCGCCGAGCACAAGACGCTGAGCTATGCTGACAATGTCGAGGCGCTGCTCGCCGCGCGCCGCTTCGCTCCGACGGCGGATGAGGCCGTGCGCTTGACCGGACCTGAGGGCGACATCGTCAGCGGCGGCTGCATGTCGAATATTTTCTGGGTGAAAGACGGCGTCGTCTTCACGCCCGATTCAAGCTGCGCCATCCGGACGGGCGTGATGCGCGAAGCTGTATTGGCGGCGGCGCGCGCGTGCGGACTGGCCGTTGAGGAGGGACGCTTTACGAGCGACGCGCTGATGAGTGCGGACGCAATGTTCCTCACGAATGCGCTGATGGGCGCGCGCGTGGTTTCATCCGTACAGATTGAAGCGGGGCGGTCCGTTTTGCCGGACGCGGCGCACGGCGCCGTTGCGCAACTGCGCGATGCGGTCGCGCCCTAAGAGTTCAGCACTGCGGCGGGTTGAAGTCGACTTCGAGCGTGCGTCGTGGTCGCAGATAGAATGCATCGTCCAGCACGAAGGTCTCGACCAGGAACTCCGCAATCGGAGAAGTATACTCCATGCGCGCTTCCGACATGATGACGCTCTGACCTGGCGAGAGCAGGCCGTCGGGGACCGACACGCCGCCGCCGCAGCTCAAAGCCGGCATGCCGCGGCCCTGGCTCCACGCCACTTCGACGTCGCCGTCCAGCGTCATCACGATGGAGCTGACGCGCATCTGCACGCCCGAGGAATCATAGGGCTCCATAATCGCGCGCGCAGCGTTGAAGATGTCGTTGATCTCGCCGGCGTCGACGACATCGTCCTGCGCCACCAGGTCGCCGACCGCGCTCGCCGTGTTGGTGACCTTGCGGTCTACCGTCAGCATCAGGCTGATTTCGACGCTGGCGAAATAGAACAACAAGAGGATCGGCGCGACCATCGCAAACTCGACGGCCGAAACGCCGCGCGCATCGTCGCGTGCGCGCCCGAGAAAAGCGAGTGCGCGGCCCATCACGTTCCGTCTCCATAAGGTTCATTGCGGAAGGCGGCGGATGCGGCGATCAGGCGGCGACCACCGCTCAGATTGGCGAGGCCGGTGCCGAGCTGCGGCGTGAAGACGTTCCAGATATAGTAGACGCGCACGATGACGATGTCGCCGGCGTCGCCGAAATCGACCTGCATCGAGCCTTCATCAAACTCACCGTCCGTGACAGGGGAATTATACGTGACGGAGTCAAAGTCATTGAACGTCCGTACATCGACGTAAACCGCATCATCGCACGGCACGAGCACTGAGACGCCGTCGCAAATGGCCTGGCGGAAATCTTCGCCGGTCGCGCCGCTGAGCTGAAGCTCGCCCGTGCGGATGCGGCGCGAGGCCTCCATGGCTGCGTTCTCCAACGTGGTGGAGACGAAGAACATGAAGGTGACTTCGATCAGCGCAAAGACGAGGAACAGGAACGGGAAGGCGATGAAAGCGAATTCGACCGCCGCTGCGCCTTCCTTGTTTGAGAGCGCGCTCAAAAGGCGTTGCGAGCGGCGGCGCGCCCGTCTGCCGATGGGGCTCAGCGTGTTCATGACGTTCCCTGCGCTTGTTGGAAACACCATGACGCGGCGGCCTTAATTCCACGATAAGCGTCAACGTAAACAAGCGGTTAATCGCAAAAAAACACCCGCGGCTCAGGCCGCGGGCGCTCTTATTCCCGATATGTCGTGTCGGACGTTACTGACCGGAACCGCCCTGCGAGGCGGCGTCCGCGACGGCCTGCGAGGCGTCGAACAGCTCACCGAAATGTTCCGGCTCATCGCCGACGACGGGCACGCTTTCGCAGCGCGGCGCGCAACGATAGGTCTCGCGCACGCGGCCGCGCTGCATGGTGACGCGGTTCGAATTTGCGCCGACCACTTCAACGCTGGCCTGGAAGATCTGAACGTCTTCGGAATCAAACGCCATGATGTTGGTCGCGCCGAATGTGCGGCCGGTCAAAAAGATCATTCTGCCATTATGCGCAGTGACGTCGGCGATAAGGGGATTGCCGATAATGACCGTCGCAGCGTCGCGCGGCAGTCGGATGACTTCGGCGTGATCGACGGGCACGCGGACGACATCCGCGGAAGCGGCGCCTGCAAGCGAGGCTGCCAAGAGAGCGGCGAGGGCGAATAGCCGTGACATCCGTGCACCTATGAATTAGATCCGACGCGCGCCTGCGCGTGCTGTGGCGATATGCGCGACGATGGCGGCGGATGGTGAAAGAACGGTGAAAATCCAATCAGATAAATTTGTGATATTCTATTAGTCTTTTATTAGTGTTAATGCGAGTTTACAGAGTTTCCAAGGTGTTTTTAACGGTCCCCAAACAGGTGCTCAGGCATGGTGCTCTCGTCTCACGGGGGAGGTCCCTTCGTGTGTCGGTGTCGCTAGCAACACTTCTAGGAGACTAACATGAGCAAATTCATCGCTCGCTTTGCGAAAGACGAATCCGGCGCAACGGCCATCGAGTATGGCCTGATCGCCGCCCTGATCGCCGTCGTTCTGATCGGCGCCCTGACCTCGCTTGGCACGAACGCCAAGACGAAGTTCCAGGCCGTCTCCGACGCGATCGCTGGAAGCTAAGTCCATTTCGGCGCGTTGCGGCGCGCCGTCTCGGACACGCAAACGCCGCCCCGCGAGGGGCGGCGTTTTTGTGTCCGGTTGAGCTTTCCAAGTCGGTTTCACCCCATCTTGAGCGTTTTTTAAGCCTGCCGCGCCAAAGTCCTTTTCCAAGCCTAACCGGACCCGAGGTGCGTAATGCTCGCCTTCATCTGTGCGCTGGTCTTTTCTGGCGCGCTCATCGTCGCTGCATATTGTGACGCCGCCACGATGACCATTCCAAACCGGCTCAACATCGTTTTCGCCATCGCCTTTGTCGCGCTTGGACCGCTGGCGCTCGGCTGGCAGGGCTTCGCGATGCATGTCGGCGCGGGCGCCGCCATGCTGGCCGTCGGCGTGACGTTCTTCGCGCTCGGCTGGATCGGGGGCGGGGACGCGAAGCTGTTCGCAGCCACCGCGCTTTGGATCGGCTGGCACGATATGGCGGCCTATGCGGCCGTGACGGGGGTCGCCGGCGGCGTTCTCACGCTTGGACTGATGACCTTGCGCAACGTGCCTGTCGTGCCCGCCGCTGCATTTGATCATGCCTGGGTCGCGCGCCTGCTTCGTCCGAAGGGAGATGTTCCTTATGGGCTGGCATTGGCAGCCGGCGGACTGGTCGTGTTCCCGCAAGGCGCCTTCATGGCCGCGGCTTCTGCGTTCTGACAACGGAAATTAATTGATAGTTCCGGCGTCGTATTAACCTCGCCTTGACCAAAAACGGCGTTTTATTCGCCTGACGAATCGAAAATCTTGCGGGGAGGCCGGTATGGGCGTCGCGCGTATTGCAGTATTGGCGCTTGCGGCTGTCGCGGCTGTGTTTGTCGGCATTTATGTCCGCAATCAGACCACGCCTCCCGAAGTTGAAGTCACGCCGGTCGTGCAGACCACGGAAGTCGTCGAAATGCCGACGAGCCGCGTTCTGGCTGCGCGCCGCGACATTCTTCCCGGTCAGCGTCTGACGCCGGACGATCTGGTCTGGCAGCCCTGGCCCGAGCACGCCGTCTCGGAAGCTTATCTCTCCAACGCAACGCATCCGACCGCGATCACCGACTTTGTCGGCGCCGTGTCGCGCGTGGAAATCGTGCAGGGCGAGCCGATCATTGCGCGCCGCCTGGTGATGCCGGGCGAGGCGGGTTTCATGGCCGCCATTCTGACGCCGGGCATGCGCGCGGTGTCGATCCCGATTTCGGTCGAGACGGGCGCCGGCGGTTTCATCCTGCCGGGCGACCGCGTCGACGTGATCCTGACCAATGCGATCTCGACGGACAACAGCGCGAGTTCGCGCAACACGCAGATCAGCCGCACCATTCTCGAAAACATCCGCATTCTGGCGATCGACCAGTTCCCGACGCGCGATGAGACCGAGCAGGTCGTCATCGGCTCGACCGCGACGCTCGAAGTGCTTCCCGAGGAAGCCGAGACGATCGCGCTGGCCGAGCGGCTTGGCGACATTCAACTCTCCCTGCGCAGCGTCTCGGACATGCATCCGGATGCGGACTTGTTTCTCGCGGGCGCGCCGCGTCGCCGCGGCGCCGGAATCAATAATGGGCTTGGCGATACGATGACGATCTATCGTTACGGTCAGCCGAGCCGGGTCGTTCAGGGAGCCGGAGGATGATCGGCGCTTCGAAACTCTCCAATTGGGCGGCGGCGATTGCAGCCGCCGCTCTTGGTCTGGCGGCGCTTGCAGCGCCTGCCCAGGCGCAAAACGCGCGCGTCTCGCTGACTGGCGCCGGCGTGGAGACGCTCAATCTGGGTCTTGGCCACTCCGCCATCGTGGAGCTGCCGCGCAACGCCCAGGATGTGCTCATCTCCAACCCGGAAGTCGCTGACGCCATCATCCGCACGCCGCGCCGCGTTTATGTCATTGGCGTCGCGGTTGGTCAGACCAACGCCTTTTTCTTCGACGGCGACGGCGACCAGATCGTCAGCCTGCAGATCCGCGTGGAGCGCGACGTCAACGCGATCCAGTCGCTGATCAACCGGCTTCTTCCCGACGCCAATGTTCAGGTCGAGGCGCTGAACGACAGTATCGTTCTGAGCGGCGTGGTTGAATCGACAGCGCAGGCCGATCAGGCCGTGCGTGTCGCGCGCAGCTTCGTCGAGGACGAAGAAAACGTCATCTCGCTCTTGAACATCACCGGCGGTGAGCAGGTGCTCTTGCGTGTGCGCATCGTGGAGATGCAGCGCACGGTCGCGCGTCAGCTCGGCGTCAATCTCGGCGCCACCTTCGAAGGCGAAGATGTCAGTTTCGGCGTCGCCACCGCGAACGAGTTCTCGCTCTTCGGCGGCGCGCTTGGCGGCCTCGCGGCCAGCCTGGGCTATTCCGATCCGACCAGCGATTTCCGCTCCGCAGAAGCCGTTTTGCGCGCCATGGAGCGCGTCGGCATGGTGCGCACGCTGGCCGAGCCGAACCTGACCGCGATCACCGGTGAAGCGGCCGAGTTTCTCTCGGGCGGCGAGTTCCCGGTGCCCGTCGGGCGCGACAATGAAGGCAATGTGATCATCGAGTACAAGCCGTTCGGCGTCGGACTTTCCTTCACGCCGATGGTCCTGTCCGATGGCCGCATCTCGCTTGCCGTCTCTACGGAAGTGTCTGAACTGACGAGCCAGGGCGCGCTGAGCATCAATGGCGGTCAGGCCGACACTGATGGCGACGGCGTGCTGGATTCGACGATCCCGGGCCTGACCCTGCCGGCGCTGAATGTGCGCCGTGCACAAACCACGGTTGAGATGCCGTCCGGAGGCAGCCTCGTCATGGCCGGCCTTATTCAGGATACGACGCGTCAAAATGTCGAAGGCGTTCCCGGCGCGCGCAACGTGCCCGGCGCCGGCGCCTTGTTCCGCGCGCGTGACATGGAGACCGAGCAGAGCGAGCTGATCGTCATTGTGACGCCATATCTCGTCAACTCGACGCATCCCGACGAGCTTCAAACGCCGGCCGACGGCTACGGCACGCCGAGCGAAGCGGAATCCATCTTCTTTGGCCGTCTGTCGCGCGTGTACGAAGCGCCCGGCGCCGACACCAGCGATCATGAATGGAGCGGCCCGGCCGGCTTCGTTCTCGACGAAACGCAGTAAGGGACGTGTCCGCAATGACCAAGCACATCGCTCCGATCCTCGCCGGCCTCGCTGCGTTCAGCGCCGCTGCGTGCAGCGTCACCAGCGAAATTCCCAATCGTCTGCCGCATGAGCAACACCGCATCACCGTGCGTGAAGTGCGCGAGATGGTTCAGATCCCGGTTGCGCCAGGCCAGAGCGATCTGCGCGCAAGCGATGAATATGCCTTGCGCGTGGCGGCAGAGGACTTCCGGCACGCCGGCAATGGCCGCGTCGCGATTGCTGTGCCGGCCGGGCAGGGCGATGAAGACGCCGCGCGCCTGATCGGCGCGCAGGCGCGCGCCGCGCTGAGCCGTGCAGGCGTCGACTTCCGCTCGATTCAGACGGCGCGCTATGACGCGCGCGCCG
>JAUIEH010000432.1 GCA_030428405.1 Alphaproteobacteria bacterium | reverse complement strand
CGAATGTCTCGACGGCTGCGGCGGGTGCTGGCGCTTTTGCGCGAGTCGGCGTCCGCTGAGCGCAGGCCGGTCGGAGGAGACCATTTATGCCGGAAACGAAGACGCTCCCGGTTCTGCCTTTGCGGGACATCGTCGTCTTTCCCCACATGATCGTTCCGCTCTTTGTCGGGCGCGAGCGTTCGGTGAAGGCGCTTGAAGAAGTCATGCGCGGCGAACGCCGGATCCTGCTCGCCACTCAGAAGGACCCGGCCGAAGACGATCCCGAGCCCGACGACATTTTCGACGTCGGCGCCGTCGCGACCGTTTTGCAATTGCTGCAACTGCCGGACGGCACGGTGAAGGTGCTCGTCGAGGGCGGTTCGCGCGCGCGCATCACGCGTTATCTCGAGAATGAAAACCACTACGAAGCTGTCGTCGAAATCATCGAGGAGCGCGGCGAGGCGCCTGCGGAAACGCGCGCCATGATGCGCACCGTCGCCGATCAGTTCGAAAACTACGTCAAACTGAACCGCAAGATTTCGCCCGAAGTCGTCGCCTCGATCTCAGAGATCGACGAGCCGGGCAAGCTCGCCGATTCCATCGCGGCGCATCTTTCGGTGAAAATCGCGGACAAGCAGAGCCTGCTTGAAACCAACGACGCCGCTGACCGTCTGGAGAAGGTCTACCAGCTGATGGAGGGCGAGATTTCCGTCCTCCAGGTAGAGAAGAAAATCCGCTCGCGCGTGAAGCGCCAGATGGAGAAGACCCAGCGCGAATATTATCTCAACGAGCAGATGAAGGCGATCCAGCGCGAGCTGGGCGAGGCCGATGAAGGCCGCGACGAACTCGCCGATCTCGAAGACAAGATCAAGAACGCCAAGCTCTCCAAAGAGGCGCGCACCAAGGCCGAGGCCGAGCTGAAAAAGCTCCGCCAGATGAGCCCGATGGCGGCTGAATCAACCGTTGTGCGCAACTATCTCGACTGGCTGTTGTCGATCCCCTGGGGCGACCGCAAGCCGGTCAATCACGACCTCAAGGAAGCCGAGGACATTCTCGACGAGGACCATTACGGCCTCGAGAAGGTCAAAGAGCGCATTCTCGAATATCTCGCGGTTCAGGCGCGTACGGACAAACTCAAGGGCCCGATCCTGTGTCTGGTCGGACCGCCCGGCGTCGGCAAGACCTCGCTTGGCAAGTCGATCGCGCGCGCGACCGGACGCGAGTTCGTGCGCGTGTCGCTTGGCGGCGTGCGCGATGAAGCCGAAATCCGCGGCCACCGCCGCACCTATATCGGCTCCATGCCGGGCCGGGTCATCCAGTCGATGAAGAAGGCGAAGCACACCAATCCGCTCTTCCTTCTCGATGAGATCGACAAGATGGGTTCGGACTTCCGCGGCGATCCGTCCTCGGCGCTTCTGGAAGTGCTCGATCCCGAACAGAACTCGACCTTCAACGACCATTATCTCGAGGTCGATTACGATCTCTCCGACGTGATGTTCATCACGACGGCGAACTCGCTCAACATGCCGCAACCGCTTCTCGACCGGATGGAGATCATCCGCATCCCCGGCTACACCGAGGATGAAAAGGTCGCCATCGCGCAGCGTCACCTCCTGAAAAAGCAGATGGAGGCGCATGGGCTCAAGGAAGAGGAGTGGTCCCTGACTGAAGAGGGGCTGCGCGGCGTCATTCGCTATTACACGCGCGAAGCCGGCGTGCGGAACCTTGAGCGCGAACTCGCCAAGCTCGCCCGCAAGGCCGTGCGCGAGCTTGAGGGCGGGGCGACGGCGCCGATCGAAGTCAATGCGGACAATCTCAAGGATTATCTCGGCGTGCAGCGCCACCGCGTGGGCGTGGCTGACCGTGACGATCAGATCGGCATCGTCAACGGGCTCGCCTGGACCGAATTCGGCGGTGAAATCCTGACCATCGAAGCCGTCCGCATGCCGGGCAAAGGCAAGATGAACGTCACCGGCAATCTCAAGGACGTGATGAAGGAATCGGTTTCGGCCGCGAACTCCTTCGTGCAGGCGCGCGCAACGACATTCGGCATACGTCCGAATTTGTTCCGCACCTCCGACATTCACGTCCACGTGCCTGAAGGCGCAACGCCCAAGGACGGACCGTCGGCCGGCGTGGCGATGGTGACCGCGATGGTCTCCGTCTTGACCCATGTGCCGGTGCGCCGCGACGTCGCAATGACCGGCGAAATCACCTTGCGCGGGCGTGTCCTGCCGATTGGCGGCCTGAAGGAAAAGCTTCTGGCGGCCTTGCGCGGCGAAATCCACACCGTTCTCATTCCCAAGGAGAACGAGAAGGACCTCGCCGACATTCCGGACAATGTGAAATCGGGTCTCGAAATCATCCCGGTGCAGACGGTTGACGAAGTGCTCGGCTATGCGCTGACGCAAACGCTCTCGCCGATCGTGTGGACCGAAGAAGACGAGGCCGCTTTGCCGCCGCCGGGCGATGATGTCGACGGCGACGGCGCGCGTCCGGCGCATTAGCGTCGCGCACAGCGTTTGATGAAGAACGGGCCGGCGCGCTGACGCCGGCCCGTTTTCGTTTGAGGATTGCTCGGGTCTCTACTTGAAAGCAACGCTTGCTTTGCGCTGCGGATATCAGATTGCGCTTGCGTGCGGATGTGCGGCTGGAGTAGGGATGCCGGCTCGATTTTCGCGCCCCGAGGCGCGCATGGGCGGCTAGCTCAGCTGGGAGAGCGACTGGTTTACACCCAGTAGGTCGGCGGTTCGATCCCGTCGTCGCCCACCAATCTTTCGTTGCGCTACCGCTCGGCACGCGCCTCGCTGCTTGAGCGCGGGCTAA
>JAUIEH010000431.1 GCA_030428405.1 Alphaproteobacteria bacterium | reverse complement strand
GCGCGCGGCTCTGGTTCGCCAATTTCGAACGCGCGGCTCTTTCGGGCGACGCTTTTCAGCCAGAAGACGTCATCTCCGCGATCGCCGGCATTGAGCCTGAGACCGCGCGCACCGCGCTGCGCGCCGGGCGTTTGTCCGCATCCGGATTGCTTGACCCGCGCGAGCGCGCCTCGACCGGCCTTGCTGTCGGACTGCCCTGGCGCGTGCAGCGCGCGCTGGAGCCGCCCGAGCGCAGCCGCGCGGATTTGGAGCGCGCGCTTCTCGGGGATCCATGCGAACCCGAACTCGCGCTCGAGGACTTCGACCATATCGCGGACGACGTCGCGACGGCGGTCGATCTGTTGCGCGCGGCGACCGCGCATGGCGAGGCCGGCGTGCATATCCTGTTGCATGGCGAGCCCGGCGTCGGAAAGAGCGCGCTCGCGCGCGTGATTGCGGATGCGGCAGGCGTGAAATTGTTCGCCGTCGGAGAAACCGATGAGGAGGGCGAGGAGCCTTCCCGCTGGGACCGCCAGAACGGCTATGCGCTGGCGCAGCGTTTGACGCGTTCGCGCAAGGACTGCGTCTTGCTGTTTGAGGAAATGGAAGACCTGCTCGATTCCGGCGACTCGACGGAATGGCTCGGCCGACGCTATGTCGTCGCGCGATCGAAGGTCTATCTCAATCGCCTTTTGGAAAAGAGCACGACGCCGACGCTCTGGACGACGAACCGCGCCGACCGGTTTGATCCCGCGCTTCTGCGCCGCATGACATTTGCGCTCGAGCTGACGACGCCGCCAGCGGCGGCGCGCGAACGCATCTGGAAGCGGCTTCTCGAACAATCAGGCCTCAGCGACGACGCTGGCGCAGCGGGCCGTCTGGCGCGGCGCTTTGCGGCCAGTCCCGGGCTTGCCGCCAACGCCGTACGCGCGGCGAAGCTCGCCGGAGGCGGCGCGCAGACGGCGGAACGCGTGGCGAGCGCTCTTGCGCGCGCGCTCGGCGAACGCGGCGGACCAAAGGAAAACGAAACCGCTGCGACGATCTTCGACCCGCGGCTCTGGAACGCCGACATTGACCTTGCGGATCTGGCGCGTCGACTGGCGGCGCGCGACGGCCCGGTTGATTTCTCGCTCTGCATTTCCGGTCCGCCAGGCTCGGGCAAGAGCGCTTATGTGCAGCGGCTCGCCAATGAGCTTGGCCTCGACCTGGTGCGCAAGCGCGCTTCCGATCTGTTCTCGATGTGGGTTGGCGAGACCGAGAAAAAGATCGCCGACGCCTTCGCCGAAGCGCAGAATACGCGCGCGTTCTTGGTGTTCGACGAAGCGGACTCGCTGCTCGGCGATCGCCGTGATGCGAACCGGAGCTGGGAGATCAGCCAGGTCAATGAGATGCTGACCTGGATGGAATCGCACGACCTGCCGTTCGCCTGCACGACAAATCTATTCGACCGGATGGACCCGGCTTCGCTGCGGCGGTTCACGTTCAAAGTGAAGCTCGATTATCTGTCTCGGGAGCAAAAGCGTCTGGCCTACGAACTGTTCTTCGCGCGCACGCCGCCGGCCGAACTCGACGATGTCGAGCCGCTCACGCCGGGCGATTTCAAAGTGGCGAAGGAAAAGCTGCGCTATCTCGATCCGCCGACCGACGCCGAAATTGTCGCGCTCTTGGCGCGCGAAGCCGCCTCGAAACCCGGCGGCGGCAGGCGCATGGGCTATTAGCCTGTGGATAAACTGAAATTGCCCGATTGATGCGGGCGCCGCCCCGCGCGTTTAACAAAGTGAGCGTCGGTTCTCGATGCTCCGAGGACAGCGAACGCAAGGGGTGGCGAGCGTGGCGGCTGGCGCAAGTGATGCGGAGATGGCGCCGATCGGCGATTTGACGGAGATCGTCGGACGCGCTGCCGACGCTCTGAATGTCAGCCCGGCGGTTGTCGTCATTGCGCTCGCAATTGTTGCGCTCGTGCTCATCGGCTTGACCATTACGCGGCCGTGGCGGCGCCGCCTCGTCGAAGCGCCGACCGAAATTAGTGCGCCGCCTTCGCCGCGCAAGCTGCACAAACGCGCCGCTGCGCTGGCGCCGGTCAAATTCGTCGCCGCGCGCATTGTTCGCGATGATGGCGGTGAGGCGACCGAGATCGTTCGCAGCGCGCTCAACGCCCTGACGGACCGGCCCAATGATGTCGTCATGCTGAGCGCGCCGGTGACCGGCGAGATCGAAACGGCTGACGCGGAAGCCCGCCGCGATGCAAGCCGCCGCAAAGCCTGTGCGGTCCTGTGGGGCGTGCGTGAGGACGACCGGCTTGAACTGCGCGCCGCGCCCGCAGGTGATGCGCTCAAGGATCCGGCCGCCGCCGCGGCGGCTGAACTGATCGTCATTCCAATGAGCAATGCCGTGCTGGCGACATGCGCCATCGCCGCGGCGGCCGCCGCGGTCGGTCGATGCGCCGAGCCCGCGCGCCAGTCATATCTGGAGAAGGTTCTCGCCCCGGCGGTTGCAGATCTGAAGGCGGCGCTGGAACGGCCCGGCGATGAGGATGCGCCGCTCAGCCGGCTGGATGCCGCGCGTTTTCAGCATGTGCTCGGCCTTGCCTCCATGCGCCTTTATGATGAGACCGGCGACGCCGACGATCTCGACGTGGCGGTGGAAGCGGCGCGTCTGGGCGCGTGGGAGGGACGGCGCAGCGCTTCCGTATACGAATGGGTGGCCGGCGAGGCGCTGCTTGGCCGGGCCGTGGCGGCGCGCGCCGCGCGTGCTGCGTCGCCGGGTGATATGAACGAAGCCGCGCGCGCATTTCGCAACGCGCTTTCCGGAAGCGACGGCGCGCGCACG
>JAUIEH010000015.1 GCA_030428405.1 Alphaproteobacteria bacterium | reverse complement strand
GGCTACGAGTCCGAAGCGATCGTGCCGGAGACCTCATCCGATGCGGCGCGACTTGCTCTTGATGAGCTGACCGACGTGCTGGCCCCCGTGCTCGGCCGTGCGGAAATCGCGCTCTCGCGCAACGGCGCGCCAATCGGTCCGGGCGACGCCTATCGCGACGGCGACCTCCTCGCCTTCACCATGACGTCGTCCGTATCCGGACGGATAATCCTCATCGATGTCAGCGCCAGCGGCGAGGTGATGCAGGTCTATCCCAATCAATATGCAGGCGGCGCAGACGGCGCACGCATAGAAGCGGGCGCCGAACTCGCCATTCCCGATGCGCGCTATCCGTTCCGCCTGCGCGCAGGCGCGCCTTATGGCGACGGCGTGCTGATCGCCGTTGTCGTGCCGGAGGATTTCAGCTTTGACGCCACCGCAGGCGCAAGCGGTCGGGCGTCCGGAGAAATGGCGCCGGAGACCGCGCCATCAGGCTACGCCTTCAACCTCCTGGACCAGCTCATTTACACGCTGGAAAGCCGCCCGGAAGGCGCCGGCCTCAGCGGCTTCGCCGCCGCGCGCGCGCCATATCGGATCGAGCCCTAGGCGCGCCAGCGAAAGACAGCGCCGCCTCAGTGCGACGCCACGAGCGCCGCGACCCGCTCAGCGCTGGCGGCGGCCTCCGCTGAAAGCCATTTTCGAAATGCGCGCATGGCGGGTTTTCGCAAGGCGCCGGGACGATAACGCGCCTGGAATGCGCCCGCCGTCCACTGCCCGGCTGCGGCCGGAAACGGCAATGACACCTCCGCACGCGCGATATGATCGGCCAAGAGCGCCAAGCCGGCGATGACGAAACCGGCATCTGAGCGCACCGCCTCAAGCGCCGTTGTAACCCGCTGAAAGCGGATGCCGCGTTCAGGCGCCGTGAAGCGGCCTCCGTATCGCGCAATCCAGTCCGGCCAGGTCAACGCCTCAGCATCGTCTTTATAAAAATCAAGGTGCAGCAGCGGAAAGCCTTCAAGCCGCTCAGCGTCCGGCGAGGCCCGCACGCGCCGTTCATTTGCAGGCGAGCCGACCGGCGCCAAATAATCATGAAACAGAATATCTGTCTCACCCGCCGGACTGCGGCCGGTTGATTTTTCCTCCAACGGCGCGAATACGACCTCGCAATCAACACGGCCGATCCGCTGCGGCGCATCGCCCGCACCATTGATGGCGAACATCACATTGGGATGGCGCGCGCGAAACTGCGCCAGCCGCGGCGTCAGCCATAAATCAGCCCAGTCCGAGACGGCCGCGATGCGGATTTCATCCGTTCGCTGCAAATCAAGCGCGTCAGCGGCCAATTTCAGTTCAGCGAAGGCGCGCTGCAAATGCGGAAGAGCGCCCTCCAGCTCCGGCGCAGCGCGCAAGCCCGCGCGCGTGCGCACCAACAAATCGACGCCGAGAAACTCCTCAAGCGCTTTGATGCGCTGACCCGCCGCGGCGGGCGTGATCGACAGCGCGGCGGCGGCCTGTTTGAGGCTACCTGCCTGCAGCGCCGCGTCTACGGCTTCCAGAGATTTGAGATAGGGCAGCGACATCTCCCTATACTAAAGTTTTTCTTTATTGAGATAAAGATTCTTTAGTTTGTGAATGACCGCACGAGCCGCAATGATCCAAGCCGTCCGACACCATCACGGTCAGGAAACGTCAATGGCTCAGTTGAAGAGATTTCTCGTCGAACGCGACATTCCCGGCGTCGGCGGCATGTCGATCGTAGAGCTGTGCGGGGCTGCGCGCACGTCCAATCAAGCCGTCGACAAGGTCGATTGCGGCCTGCAATGGCAGCATTCTTACGTCGCCGCCAACAAGACGTTTTGCATCTATCTGGCGGAGAATGAAGAGGCGATAGAGCGCCATTCCGAACTCAGCGGCTTTCCGATCACGCGGATCATCGAAATTCCGCAGGTGATTGATCCGATAACGGCGAATAACTAGCGCCAAGGCGCGAGCGGCTTCAGCGCGTCAAGCAAAAGCTGGCTCAATTAAAGTCGCGCGCGACGCGGAAGCCGACATTGACGCCGCGATAGTTCGGGCTGTTCAAGGCGCGTTCGGCCGATCGCAGCGATTCCGGTTGGCCGATAAAGGAGCCCCCGCGCACCATGCGGCGCTCGCAATCGCCGGTCGATTCATCGACCGCTGAACCGTCCGTAGGCGCATTTCGATAGCCGTCATCGCGTCCGCCGCAATCCTGCGCCCATTCCCAGGCATTGCCGAGCATGTCGAACAGGCCGAAGTCGTTGGGCTGATAGGAGCCGACCTGAGCTGCGCGGGCGCCGACATCGTCGGAACAGGCCAGATTGCGCCGCTCATACGAGCTCGCAAGATCAGCGCCATTGGCGTAGGCGCAAAGCTGCGAAGCGTCATCTCCGAAATGAAAACGCGAGGTCGAGCCCGCGCGCGCGGCGTATTCCCATTCCGCTTCCGTCAACAGACGATAGCTTTCGCCCGTCTGTTCGGACAGCCAAACGACATAAGCCTGCGCCTCGTCCCAGCTGATGCACATGGCGGGATAGTCATCGCCCTGGGGATAGCCTGGGCTGCGGAAATTGCTCCCAACGCCGTCGCTCCATTCCTCGTCCACGTAGATCCGGCAGCTTTCCGGATCGGCGAGACCGGCGGCCTCGGCGAAATCCCTGTACTGACCGACCGTCAGCTCGAAACGGCCGACGGCGAAAGCGCGCGGAATGGCGACGCGGTGCTGGGGCCCCTCGCGCGCGATGCGCCCGGGCTCGCCTTCCGGAGAGCCCATCAGAAAGGCGCCGGCCGGCAGCGCGACCATTTGCGGACAGGTCGCGCAATCGCGGAAGGCTTCGAACTCATCCGGAAGCTGCCCCGGCGCGAGGACCGGCGGCTCGTCATTGGGCGAGAGCGTGCGTCCGTCGGGCAATGCGAGCGTGACCGCCGGCGGCGTGGTCGAGGGCCGCGATACGGTTGAAGAACCGCAATTGCGCCCGCGCGCCCGCGCCAGAGGCGCCAGCGGACTGTCCGGATAGGCCGCAGCAAAATCGCGAAACTCGCACGGCTCGCTCAGCCGGTCATAGATCGCCACTTCGACGGGATCGAGGGCGTCAGACGCATTGGCGCTGAGCGACGTCTCCGTCGGCGACACGCCGCCCGTCGAACAGCCGGCGAAGCAGAAATCACGAGACAAAGCGCCGGTGATGGTCGGCAGTCGATAGCCGTCGCGACCGCTCTGAACTTCGCGAAACGCCAGCTCGAAGGCGCGATTGACATAGATGCCCGGCTCAGGAATGCGACGCGCGAGCGCCTCAGCGAAGCGTCCGTCATCGGGCGCGGTTTCGCCTTCGACCGTGGACTGCACGACGATCATGCCCGGGCGCGAGGGTTCCGGCGTCCAGCCGCGGTCGCGGCCTCTGGTTTCGGACCATTCCAGTTCGTCGCGACACGCATCGGAAATGACGATCATGGTGGTCGCATCGGCCGAGGACAGCGTGTCGACAATCTCGTCGAGACGTACGCCGCGCAAAGTCAGCTCGCGCCCGCTGCGGATTTCCGCGCCTGCGGGAAAGATGTAGTTGCGACGGCCCGCGCCGCGGACATCGGCGGAGGCGCCGTGGCCTGCGTAGTAGAAGAACCCCACCACTTCGTCGTCGTCCCGGCGCAGGCGCGCCAACTCATCCGTGAACGTAAGGACGGCTTCGAGGATCGTATCCTCATCCGCGTCGCGCACGATTTCGACCGTGAAGCCGACCCGTTCGAGCGCTTCGCCCAATATGCGCGCATCCTCATGCGGACGGTCCAAGGCGCCCACGCTGGCGGGGTAGTTCTGATTTGCGATCAACAAGGCCAGACGCGAATCCGCCGAGGCGGCGGCCCCGATAAGCAACGACGCGGCCAGAGCACAGGCCGCCGCCAGAACTTGCGTTGCGTGTCTCATCTCGTCCCGCAGCCTTTCAACGCTGCGCCTTCATATTGTCAGTCCACGCCGCCGGCCAAAGCCGTCAGGCCCGCTTGGGCCGCCGCGCCGAGCGCTTCCGGCGGCCAGTCGCGCGTATCCATGCTCGCACGCGCAGCGAAATATGTCCCATCGCGGCTGATCGTCAGATACGCGATCGCTTCAACCTCATCCGCGCCCGGTCGACGATAACGCACATACGCCAGATCCGCCTCCCCGATCTCGGTCGGCATTTGCCGCGCCAGCTCGTCGCGTCGCGGCAAGCGCCGCTCAATCTCTTCGCGCGCAGCCCGGTCGACGGGGTCCAGACCCACTTCGGCGACCCCGCGAATGCGCGCGCGCGAACCGACATAAGACTGCGCCGCATAAAGCTCCAAAACGACAGCTTCGCGCTCAACAAAGTCGACATAGCGGCAGCGTCCAGGCGATGGGGCGCCGTCGCCCGCCGATGAACCGATGGCGTCGCGCCCGATGCGGGTCCGCAAGAAGCGCTCGGCGATGACGTCGGGGCACACGGCGCCCAGATCCTCGAAGGCGATCCGGTGCGCGCTCGGCTGATGCGTCCAACCGTTTTCGAGCGCCGCCTGCCGGCGGACATAGTCACGCGCGTTCAATGGATGCTCGGCCTCCACGGCGATGGCGATCGCCGTCTCGAGCGTTTGAGACTCTATATCGCCATGCGCCGTCATGGCGCCGGCGGCGGTCTCCAGCGCCCAATCCAGCCAGGCGAAGGCGAGCTCGAACTCGCCCTCGCGCGCCGCCGTTTCGGCCGCCGCCGTGAAAGCGCGCGCGCGCGAGCTTGACGTTGGATATTGCGCGTACGCCTCCTCGAGCATGGCGCGCACTTCCTCGAGCGAGGCCTCATCCGCGGAAGTGAGAAGCTCATAGAGCGCATCCGCCCCCTCTGGCGGTCCCGCATCGGGTTCCGACAGCATGTCGAGCCCGTCCTGAGCGGCGGCGGCGCCGATCAAGGCCGCGCCGACGAACAGCGCGGCGAAGAGCCGTTTCATCGCTTAATCCCAGACTTGCGCCAAACCGGCGTTTTCGCTGCGCGAGTATTGATTTTTCAGCATAGGAACGCCACAGCTCAGCGCGGTTGAATAGATGGGGATTTAGCCATGAAGACGCAGATCATCATTGCTCTGGGCGCCTTGTCGCTCATCGCCTGCTCGGAGTCGGAAACGCCAAGCGAAGCCGACATCGACGCCGCTGCGGCGCCCGAGACGCAAGCGCCTGTGGAGGCTGCTGCGACGGCGGATGACGCAGCGCGCGACGCCGAAATCGAAGCGCTGAC
The DNA here is from genome assembly GCA_030428405.1 of Alphaproteobacteria bacterium. Classification (GTDB taxonomy): domain Bacteria; phylum Pseudomonadota; class Alphaproteobacteria; order Caulobacterales; family Maricaulaceae; genus JAUIEH01. The sequence continues at coordinate 11,875 of JAUIEH010000015.1, read as the reverse complement.
CGCGCAGTTCGACGAGCGCATCGAAGTTCTCGAAACCTACGCCGATCCGGAAACCGAATTCGACCAGCAGCCGCCCGTCATGGCGGCCTCGGCGTTGAACGACATTGCGGAAAACATGGCCGCGCTGATCGAAATTGAGGCGTTCTCGGAGCGGGCGACGGAATATGCGCATACGAGCGCGGCGCTCTCTCTCCTGCTCGTGCGTCAATACACGGTCGACGACTCGCGCGCGCTCATCACCGTGCATCTCGAGGAAAGCGAAAACTTCCGCGCAGAGTGGGAAGAAGCCTCAAGCGCCAACGACTAATCGCGACACCCCGCGACGCCTGCGGTCTGAAGCACGGTCGCCCAACCATCTTCATCAAAGACCCGCAGGCGCGCGCTGCCGACACGAGCGCCGCCTTCAATTTCCTCGGTCTCGAGAATGCTTAGACGCGCGCCGATCGAACCGGTCGCGTTGGAAAAGACCTGCTGGCCAAAGCGTCCGCCCTCTTCGGCGCCGACCACCTGCAGACGCCGCAATTCGATTTCCTCGCCATCAATAGCGATCGCAGCCGTTTCGCTCTCCGGGTCTGAATAAAAAACCAAGCGGTCGCCCGTGGCGCCGCGGGTCCAGAGAAACAGCCCGCATTCGCCCGCATCGAGATCGCGCGGGGCGAGCGCCGACACACGCGCGCTCGCCGTCGCCTCAGCGCCAGCGCCGGTGACGCTGGCGCGCCGGCCTGCATCCGCCGTTTCGTCGTCGCCCCCGCCGAGAAAGCCCGGTCGGGGAATGGAGGAACACGCCGCCATCGCAAGGCTCAGCGCTGCCACGGCGCAAACCCCGGCCGTCGAACGCATCTGAATACGCTGAGCCATATGGCATCCTCACTCGCGGCTTAAAGACATCTCGCGAGCATAGACCAGAGTGTCGCCGTCGTCCGAGAAATCCAGATGCGGCAGTGCGAGCCGCGCCTGAGCGCTCGGCTCTTCGACACGAATGACCAGCGAGGCGCCCGCGCCCGCCTCCAGACGCGCACGCAGATTGACGCGTCCGTCTTCATTCTCGCCCTGCATCGCCAGAATCATCGCGCCCGCCTCGCACGAGACAGGCCCTTCCAGCGCAGGTCCGGCCCAATCGCCTGCGTGGGCGGGGTGCGTGAGGATGTCCGTTTGTGCGCGGCCTTCAGCGCGCAAACACGCGCCATGGGGATCGACGGCGAACTCGTCCAAACGGAGGAAGAAGTCGCCATCACGTCCTGCCAGCGCCGGGTGAAGCGCATCGAGATAGCGCGCATCGACGCGAAGGCTGGCGCCCGAGGCGCTCAGCACACGCGCAAAGTCCATCGCCACTGCGCCACGCGCGCGCACGACGCCGATGGTCTCGACATCTGCGCGCACGGTCAGTCCCAGCAGCCCCATTGGATCAATGCGCATTTCGACATCGCCGACCGGTCGACCGGCCACGCGCAAGCCATCGATGCGCCCGTTCCAGATCGTGCCTCGGACATCGGTGAATTCCATCCCGCGCTCGCGAACGCCCGCCAGCGAGAGCGCTGCGGCCAGCGGCGCCCAGGCAATCAGGAAGCCTGTAAACGCAATCGCAAAAACCAGAATGCGTGCGAGCCAGCCCATCGCTCAGCCCGCGCTGATCAGGAAGGAGGCGCGCACGCCGGCGCCGCCCGATTCATGACGCACCGAAGCGCGGCGTATACGCACATTGCGCTCCTGCGTCATTTCATAAAGCCAGGCGAAAAGCGCTTCCGGGTCCGCCTCATCAATGCGCAAATCGACGCCCTCATCGGTGGGCTGAACGCGATTGATGAGAATGCCGCGACGCGCCGCCGCCGCTGTCAGCATCGCCCGCAGATTCTCAGGCGCGATGCGTTCAGGCGAGGCCGCTGCGCTTTGACTGCGCGCGACCGCAACGCCCTGGCGTATCTCTTCAAGCGCAGCGATCGCGCTGTCATAGGAGGACTGCGCCCGCGCACGCCCCTCGCGCATGGGCGAAACGACGAGGAACTGCAACGCCAGCGCCGACGTCAACACGAACGCGGCGACGACCAGGAGCCGTTCACGCGGCGTTTGCTCCGACCACCAATCTCTCAGGCTCGTCATCATCGCGGCCGCCTCAACACGACATCGCCAGCAATGCGCCCGCCACTCTGGCGCGCACCGCCCTCTTCCAGAACGCCGCCGCGCGCGGTGACGGCTTCGCGCAAGCGTTCGATATCTGCGTATGCAGAATAAATCAGACCCGCCTCGACTTCCGGACGCGCCTCATCGAAGCGCACGCTTTCCACCTCGATGCCGCCCGCCTCTTCGACGCTTTCGGCGAGTAGCTGGGAGAGGTCGAGGAACACCAGCGAGCCCGACCCGCCCGCGGTTTGCAGCCGCGAGGCCAATTGCGCGCGCGGATTGACCACGCGCCCGATATCCGGAAACGCCTCCAACACCAAAGCTTCGCCCTCGGCCCGGGCTTCTCGCGATGCCTCGCGCAGGCTCGACGTCTCAAGCGCGAGCATGGCGAGATAGCCGACAAGCGTAAGCGCAGCGACAGCCGCTGTAACGCGCCAGCGCTTCCAGTCGATATCCAGACCGCCGCCGCTAGTCTGCGCATCAAGACGCAAGGGCGCGCCTTGTGCGAGACCTACGCTCAGCAAACGCGCCAGAGCTTCATCGCGCGGCTGCGGCTCGATCGTGCGATCAAGCGCGCGTGAGGCCTCAGGCGGCAGGAGCGCCTCCTCTCGGTCCGTCCACGCATGAACCTGCGTGATGTCGGGACGCGCATCCAGAAACGCCGCGATGACGACGCTTGCGTGTTCAGCATCGACCGAAAAGCCTGTCTGGCCCGCACGCGCAAGCACCTGATCGCCGAGGTCAAGGACGCCGAACGCGCCCGCCGGCGCGGGCGTCAGGGCATAATCTGGGATGATGTCGGCAGGCTCCAGCCCGAGCGCGCGCGCCTCATCGCGCCAGGCTTCCAGCCGGTCGCGCGCAACGACCGCGACCGCGCGACGACGCGCATCGCCATTGCGCGCAGCCAGCGTCACAACGACCTCTTCGAGGCTCTGTCCGATTTCGTCTTCGACCGCGAACGGCGCAGCCGCGCGCGCCTGACGCTCGGACTTCGCCGGCAGGTCGACGACATGGCTTGCAACATCAGAGCCCGGCGCGACCAGCACAACGCGGTCGGCGCGCGGCGGGGCCTTGTCGTCGGCCGAACCGAAACGCACGCGCCCGCCTGCGCCCTCGACCAGCGCCCAGCTCATCGGCGCGCCGTCGTCGCCGGGAAAGAGGAATAGCTCACGCGTCAAAAATCTGCTCCGAACCGGCGGCGCACGCGTTCGGCGTCCCCGTCGGTCTCATATCGAAAGAGCGTGCGGCCCTCGACATATCCGCCGCGGTAATACACCCGGGCTTCTAACTCAAAATAAGATGATCGCAACGCCGTTTGACCGCGCATTTCCTCGGTGACGTTCATGTCGGCGAATGCGGGCAGCTCCCAGAACTCCTCAAGCTCATCCCAGCCGCCGGCCGGACGGTCCTCGATGATTTCGCGCGCCTCGCGCGCCGAGAGCTGGCCGCCGAATATCATCGCCAGAACGGGCGCATCTTCCGGCCGCAGCGTGTTGACGTTGATGCGCACGGCATCCGTCTGCGGCAAGGCGCAGAGAAAGCGCCGCGCGCGCCGATGCATGCCTTCGCTCCAGCCTGCAAGCGCGCGCGCTTCGTCGACCTCGGTGAAGGCCCAGTTGGCGGCGCGATAAGGCGGTGCGGCGGTCACATAGTCGAAATCCTCAGCCCCGCCGGAGCGCGGCGCCTCATCAAGGTCGATCCAGTCAGCCGCCGCATTTGCGAAACTGACCGCGCTCGCGCCGTCAAAATCGAGCAGCCGCAATAGCTGGGCGAGTTGCGCGATGGCGGCGTCATTCACAGGGAAACCGTCGCGCCCCAAATCGCGCGCCAGCGAATTTAGATTGAAGCAGTTCGAGCGCTCGATCAGCTCGGCCTCGATGCGGCCGTCCTCAATCTCGAAAGAAATCGCGCCCACCGCCCAGGGCTGCTCCAATGTCGTGCGGAAATGGTCGAGCACATGCGAGCGCCGCAAGGTCTGGCGCGCAAGCTCCTCAGCGCCGATGAGATACCAGATCGCCTGATCGCGCTCAGCGACATTGGCGCCGCGGCGCGCGGCGATGCTCAGACGCTCAAGCGCGCCCATGGCGACTATGGACATGATCGCCACGATCATCAGCGTCATGATCAAGGCGGCGCCGCGTTCGCGCGCTAGCGGAGATTTCGGGGCCCTTCTCATCGCGCCGGCGCCACGAGAAAGTTCTGAGCGACCGCGCCGATATCGTCGAGCTCCAGGTCGAGCGAGACCATGTCGGGAAAGGCCTGGCCAAACACGTCTTCAAGCGGCGTCTGCGCGAAACTTGACCATGATCCGCGGGTGAGAAACTCCGCGCGCGCGCCTTCAAGTCCCGTCAGGAGAATGCGCCGCTCGACTTGCTCCGCACGCGCAGGGTCCACCCGGTTCGGTGAGACGCGAACGAGCGCGCCGTCCTCCAGCCAATATTCGACATAGACCAGCGAGCCGCGCGCCTCCGCGCCGCCGATATTCTCCCAGCCGTGACGCGAGAATGCGAGAAGCGGCGAAGTCTCGCCGTCGCCGCCGCCGAAAAAGATATAGTCGCGGCGTTCTCCGTGCACGTCGCGGCTTGCGCGCCGCGCGAGCTGACTGAGATCGTCGCGAATGACCGCGCGCGCCAGCTCCAGATCGCGAATGCGCGTCATCGCGTCATCAAACTGGGCGCGTCCGGCCATGGTGGTGTTTAGAATCTGCGCACCCGCCGCCGACACGGTCGCGATGACGAAGAGCGCAACCAGCGTCTCCAGAAGCGATATGCCCGCCTCGCGCGCCATTAGCGCCGTCCCCGAAAGCCGACCAGCTCAGCCGACGTCCGCTCAGAGCCTTCAGCGCGCACAACGATCTGAATGCGGTCAATGTCGGGGTCTGCTGTCGGCGCTACTGTGCGCAGCCAAACCCAGTCGCGCCCCGCAAGCTCGGCCTCGCCTTCAAACACGCCGCGCTGGGAGCGCGTGCGGTCCGCCAGCGCGAGCGCGAGCTCGTTCTCGGCAACCATGCGCGCCAGCGCGCTTGTTTCCAGCGCGCCTTGTGCGCGGATATTCTCCGTATTCATCCGAAGCAAGGCGAGCGCCGCCATGGCGAAGACGCCCAGCGCGACGACGGCCTCCAGGAGCGTGAAACCCGCTTCCCGACGGCCCCGCACAGATGAAGCTGTGCGACTAGCCATCGCCCGCCGCCTCATCGATCACGGCGACCCCGCCATCCTCGGAAATGCGAACCATACGGGTTGCGCCTTCCGCCATGAGTTCGATCGCAGCAGCGTTGGCTGCGCCGGTCGGGTCGAAGCGGATTTGCGGTAGAGCGGGCATTTGCTGCTGGCTCAGATCGCTCATGCGGCCTGCGCCTGCGGGGCCGCCAGCGCGGAGCAATTCGGCCTCAACGCCTTCAGGCCAGTCGCGCGGGCGCAAGGTCCGGTCTTCGCGGATCGTCATCCACTCCGGACCAGTTCGGCGCGCGAAGCGATAACCCTCCGCATCGAGAAAGACGCCGACCGGCTGGCCGCCCGCAATGGCCGTATCGGCCGCCGCGACGAGCTGTGCGGCGAACGCGTTCGCGCTCTCCTCGACCAACGCCGCGCGTTGCGGAAACGCGATCACCACCATCGACGTAGCGAGCCCGATGACCAGCAGCGCCGTCATGACTTCGACGAGCGACAGGCCGGCTTCGCCCCTGCGCCGGGCTGGGATCAATTAAGCTCCCAGAAGCTGATGTCGGCGTCCATGTCCTCGCCGCCAATCTCGCCGTCCGCGCCCGTGGAGAACAGATCATAAGGCCGGTCGTCCTCGCCCGGACGGACATAGCGGTAAGCATTGCCCCAGGGGTCATCCGACAGCCGACGCAGATAGCCGCCTTCGGGATAACGGTCCGCACGCGCATGACCTTCGGGAACTTCGACCAGCGCCTCGAGCCCCTGCTCGGTCGTGGGATAGCCGCCCATGTCGATATTGAAGCGGTTGAGCGCGCTGTCGATCTGATTGAGGTCAGCGCTGACGCGCTGAGCGGCGGCCTGATCGCGCGCAGGCAGGACGTTGATGAGCACGATGGTCGACATCAGCCCGATGATCAAAATCGTGACCATGACTTCGGTGAGAGAGAAGCCGGCGTCGGCGCGCGCCCGGCGCATTTCGGCGTGGATTTGGTTCGACATCGCGCTATTGCGTCCTTGCGTTGGCTGATGCTCAGGAGAGCGCCAGGGAGTTAAGCTGAAGAATGGGCAACATGATCGACAACACGATCAGCGCGACCGCGCCGCCCATGACGATAATGATGAAGGGCTCGAGCAGGTTGAGCGCGACGGCGGTGGAGGACTCGGTCTCGTTCTCGAGATAATCCGCACCCTTCTCAAACATGGCGCCAAGCTCGCCCGAGCGCTCACCGCTGGCAGCAACGAAAGGCAAAAGCGGCGGAAACGCTTTGGTCGCCAGCATGGCCGAGCTTAGCCCGCCGCCCTTGCGCACGGCGTCGCTCATCGCATCGATGGCGTCGCGCATCACGAGATTGGAGATGGTGTTCTTGGCCGCCTGCAGGCTTTCGATCACGGGCACGCCGGCTTCCAGCAAAGCGCCGAATGTGCGCGCGAAACGCGCCGCCGAAGCGCCGCGAAGATAAGCGCCCAGGCCAGGAACCCTAAGGATAAATCCGTCCACGGCGCGCTTCGCTGGCTCGAAGCTCAAAGCGCGCCCGAAGGCGATGACGCTCAGGACCAGCGCGCCAAACACGATGAAGCCGTAGCTGCGCAGGAACTCTGAAACCGCGATGACGGCCGAAGTCAGAAGAGGCAGGTTCTGGTCCAGCGTGTCGAATTGCTCAACCACGCGCGGCACGACGAACACCATCAGTGCTGTGACGATGAAAGTCGCGACCACCGCGAGCACGCACGGATAAGCGACCGCCGCCTGGATCTTGCGTCTGGTCTTTTGCGATTGCTCAAGCAGATCGGCCAGACGCGACAACACCGCGCCCAGCTCTCCCGCCGCCTCGCCCGCCGCCACCATGGAGCGATATAGCGGCCCAAAGGCGCGGGCGTGCTTCGCCAGGGCGTCGGAAAGCCGGAAGCCCTCCGTCACGCTCGAGCGCAACTGAAGCAGAACCCGGCGCACCGGGCGTTTGTGCGCCTGCTGAGCAATGGCGTTGAGCGCCTCTTCAACAGGCAGGCCCGCGCCAATCAGCATGGCGAGCTGGCGCGTGATGAGCACGCGGTCGCCATCCGACAGGCCCGCGCCGCGTCCAAGCTTGACCGCGCCGGCGCCCGCTTCAGCTTTCTCCTCGGCGGTCTCGCGCAGCTCCAGCAGCGTGAAGCGGCGTTCTTTCAGTTCTCGGCGCGCCGCGCGCGCCGTATCCGCGGCGACCACGCCGCGCGTCTGTTTGCCCTCGGGGCTGAGCGCAAGATATTCAAACGCCGCCATCGCCGTCGCCCCCGGCGCGACACACACGCAGCACTTCCGCGCTGGATGTGCGGCCTGCGCGCACATGGCGCGCGCCGTTCTTCAAGAGATTATCCGCGGCTTTGAATGCGGCGCGCGCGATGTCGCCTTCGCGCGCATCGTCATGGATCAGACGGCGAATTTCATCGTCCACGGACATCAGCTCATAAATGCCGAGCCGGCCGGCATAGCCGGTATTGTTGCAGGCCGAACAACCACGCGGCTTGTAGAAGCGCACATCGTCTCCGCTCGCGGCCATGTCGAGCGCCTGAAGCTCGGCGGCGTCAGGGGCGTAGGGCTCCTTGCAGGTCTCGCAGAGCCGGCGCACGAGGCGCTGGGCGAGAACGGCGGTCAGTGTCGAGGACAAAAGGAAGGGCTCGATGCCCATATCGCGCAGACGCGCGACCGCGGCGACGGCGGAGTTGGTGTGCACGGTCGATAACACCAGGTGGCCGGTCAGGCTCGCTTGCGTGGCGATGCGCGCGGTTTCTTCATCGCGCACCTCGCCGACCATGACGATGTCCGGATCCTGACGAAGTATGGCGCGCAGGCCGGACGCGAAGCTCATGCCGATCTTCGCGTTGACCTGCGTCTGACCAACCCCGTCAAGTCCGTACTCGATCGGGTCCTCGACGGTGAGAATGTTGCGCGCATCGTCATTGAGCAGCGTCAGCGCCGCGTAAAGCGTCGTCGTCTTGCCCGAGCCCGTCGGGCCGGTGGCGAGAATGACGCCGTTGGGCTCGGCCAGAGCCCGCTTGAAACGAGCGAGCGTGTCGGCGTCCATGCCAAGCTCGTCGAGATCGAGCTGCGCATCGTCCTTATCCAGAAGACGCATCACGACACGTTCGCCGAAGCGCGAGGGCAAGGTCGAGACGCGCACGTCGATTGCACGCCCGCCGAAGCTGAGCGAGACGCGGCCATCCTGCGGCAGGCGCTTTTCTGCGATGTCCAGACGCGCCATCACTTTGACGCGCGAAGAGATCAGCGGCGCGAGCCTGCGCGAATGGCTGACGATTTCGCGCAGGACGCCGTCGACCCTGAAGCGAATGGCCAAACGGTCTTCATACGGCTCGATATGTATGTCGGAAGCTTTCGTGCGCACGGCCTCCGCAATCATGGCGTTGATCAGCCGGATGATCGGCGCGTCATCATTGGCTTCGAGCAGGTCGGCGGCTTCGGGCATGCCCTCCAGCAGGCTCGCCAGCGAACCCTCGTCGTCGAGACCATCATCAAGGCCGGCCGAGCCCAGATCGCCGCCGGAATAAAGCTCCGACAAACGGCGGTCGAAATCACCCGATTCGAGACGCTCGACGCTGAACGGAGCGCCGAGGACGCGGCGCGCTTCAATCAGGCTGAGCGGGCTCGCGCCGTGCCGCAAACCGACGCGCGGATGCGGCGCGCTTTCGAGCACAACCACGCCCCGCTCCCTCGCGAAGGCATAGGAGAGCATCGGGGCGTTCGGACGCGCGGGCTCAGTGTGCGGCTCATGCATGCGAAACGCTTAATCGCCCGGACCCAATTCGCCAAGCGCGTCGGCCACACGCGCATCGAAACCGCGTGCGGTTTCTCCGTCGGAGTCTTCGATCACACTCGCATAGCTGCCAGCCGAAACCCGGCGCGCGCCAGCGCGGTCGCGCACGATTGAGGAGCGGATGAAGACCATGAGATTGCGACGGCGCTGCGAACGCGTTTCGGAAGAAAATGCGCGGCCCACAATAGGGATGTCGCCGAGAATGGGAACGCGCTCATCGGCGAGTTCCTCGGCCACGTCGATCAAACCGCCGAGCACGATGATTTCGCCGTTATCCGCGATGACGGTTGTTTCGATCTCACGCGTATTGAGCAGAAGCTCCTCGAAGGTCGGCGAGACGACGCCCGCGACGCTGGAGACCTCCTGACGCAGATTGAGCTGAATGACGTCGCCCGAATTGATCTGCGGACGCACGCGCAACATCACGCCGACATTCTGGCGCTCAATCGTGCGGAAGGGGTTGGAATTGTCCGCACCCAGCGCTTCGCCTGTCGTGATCGGCACTTCCTGGCCGACCAGGATCGAAGCTTCCTCATTGTCCAGCGTCATGATCGAGGGCGTGGACAGAATGTTCGAATTGGCGTCGTTTTCGACCGCATTCAGAATGACGCCGAACAGGCCGTCGCCATTGTCGAACGTGCCGCCGCCGCCGATCAGCGCGCCGCTGGCGCCGAGCAGCGAACTCACCGCCACATCGCGCAGCACGTCAGAGCGATCGCCCTCATCATCCCGGATCGTCACGGCGCCCGTCGCCGCCAGAATATTGGGCGCGGATTGGGAGAAGTTCGTCGCCGCGAACGGCACGGAGCTATTGCCGCCGCCGCTGACCAGGAACTGAAGACCGAGATCGCGCGCAACATCGTCGGAGACTTCCACGATGATCGCCTCGACCAGCACCTGAGCGCGGCGCACGTCCAGCTCGCGCACGACCTGGGTGAGCGCAGCGACCGTTTGCGGGTCCGCTGTCAGGATGATGGAGTTCGTGCCCTCATCGAACGGAATGGAAAGCTCCTCGCCCTCCCCGCGCAGGCGCATGGAGCGCGCAACCGCCTCCAGCGTCGGCACGATGTCGGCGGCCTGAGCGTGTTCGAGATGGATGACGCGCAACGACTCAGTCGGCACGCTCGCGACGTCGAGTTCATGCACCAGCGCGCGCGCCCGCGCGATCTCGGCGTGATCGCCGCGCAGGATGATCGAGTTCGAGCTTTCCAGCGCGACGGCCGAAATCTCCGCAGACGCAGCGCCGTCTCCGCTCACGCCGTTGACGACTTCCGCGACCTCGCGCGCTGAAGCGTTTTCAAGCGCAATGGTCAGGATGCTGGAGCGGTCCTGATCCAGCTCCGCGACGATTTCACGTATACGGCCGATATTGCCGGCATAGTCCACAATGACGAGCACATTATTCGCGCCATTGGCGGTCACCTGGCCGCGATGGTTGATCAGCGGCTGGATCATGCGGGCGGCTTCGTCCGCCGGAAAATGGCGCAGCTGCATCACTTCGGTGACGAACTGATCGTCCGGCTGGCCGGAGGAGCCGACAAAGCTGCCGTCCACCGCGCCTGTCGTTTCCGGCACGATGCGGTAAGCGCCGTTCGATGTCGGAATGGCGGTGAAGCCCTGCACACGCAGCGTCGACAAGAACACCTGGAAGACTTCCTCGCGCGACAAGGGCGTTTGCGAGGACACCGTCACCCGGCCATTGACCTCCGGATGCACTATGAAGGTGTAGCCGGTGACCGAGGAGACGTCCTCGATGAAGGCGTTGATGTCGGCGTCGCGCAGATTGATGACGTGGCCGTCTTCATCTTGCGCCGGCGCGCCTGCGGCCAGCGCCAATGCGCATAGCGCCGCGACGAGAGCCGCCTTCAACGCGTCGTTCAATTTCGTCGCAAGCTTCGTCATGACCGGCTCACTCCAGAGAGATTTCTATGACGCGCGGAACCTCGTCGCGAAGGACGTCCACGCTGATTGCATCGCCGGCCGAAACGCCCGCCAGCGCCTCGGCCAAACTCGTTTCATTCGTGATGCGTTGTCCGTTTACGGCGGTAATTACGTCGCCGGAAACAAACCCGGCCGCAGCGAAGGCCTCGCCGGAGCCCGTCGGCTGAACGCGAACGCCGCCATCGTCTTCCAGTGCGCGACCCGCGATGGACTGGGCCAGCGCGCTCGCCGAAACCGAGGCCGAGGTCACGACGGGCGCGCCCGTCTCGGCGGCGGTTTCGTCGCCCATATCGGAGCGGCTTGACGCATCACTGAGCAGGCTGTTGCGGCGTGAGGCGTAGGGCAGAATTTCGGTCGCGCCGTTGCGCGCAACGACGACCCGGTCGGACTCGACGGCGCGCAGGATGACGCCGTTGATGATTTCGTCACCGATGCGATAGACGCGCTGACGGCTGTCGGGCGCGGCGATAATGGCGGTTGCGTGTGCGGGATCGGTGGCCGTGCGCACGCCGACCACTTGCAGGTCGAGCGTGGAAATCGGCGCTTCATCGAAACCCGCCTCGCCAGCGCCCGCCTCAGCCTCCGTCGGCGTCAGGCGCGCGCCGAACGGGTTGAGCGCATCTGCGCGCAAGTCTGACGCCGCGATAGCTTGTTCCGGAATGACGCGCTGTGCGCGCGGCGCATCGAGCCTCGCGCTGCGCGGCTCTCCCGACCAGACGATGCGCGCACCGAGGAAAGCGAGCGCCACGAGCAGGACGAGCTCGATCGCGAATGCTGCGCGCAATTGCGTGCGCGCGCCGGCGCTTACGCCAGCGCCTGCATTATTCCGTCCACCAAGCGAGACCGTCC
>JAUIEH010000430.1 GCA_030428405.1 Alphaproteobacteria bacterium | reverse complement strand
CCGCCGCCGACATGAATCTCGCCGCCGGGAAAGTCCTTCAGAAATGTCTGATTGACCGTTTCGTCGGGGCTCGTGTCTTCGATCAGCTCGAGATAAGACGGCCCCGAAAAAGCGAGCGCCACTCTGCAATAGGTCCGCACGGGCTTGCCGCGATAGATGAAGCCCTTTGGAATGTCGTGCGTCTCGACGAACCACGGCCCCACGCCCATGGCGTTGATCCAGTAGTCCATCGCCTCTTCCAGTTTCGGCACGACATAGCCGTAGTGAAAGATTTCTCCGAACCGTCGGCTCATGATCCGCTCCTTTCGCGGCGCATTTTGGCGTTATTCGACAGAGGCTAGCGCGGCGCAGCGACGCCCGCGCCGGCGATTGTAAGTCATCAGAACCGCGATGAGCGTCCGCGCCCGGGCCCCGGATTTCTCGCTGAGGCTAGTATGCGCCGGCGCGCGCTGGAACAGGGAGACCGTCTTGGCCGACGATCACGACGAGAAGAACGACAAAAAGCGCAGCCGCGCCAACGCTTCCGGCGCCACGCGGCGCGACATTCTCGCGGGCTCGGCGCTTGCAGCAGGCGCAGCGGGCGCGATGGGCGCCGCCTCCCCGTCGGCGGGCGATGAGCGCGACACGTTCGCCGGGCGCATCGGTCCGACCCTTGACCAGTCTGAGCCCGACTACGCCACCCGTCCCACCGCGCCCGAGGGCAGTCCCAATATCGTGCTTATCGTCGTCGACGATGTCGGCTTTTCCGACCTTGGCTGTTACGGCGGCGAAATTCCGACGCCCGCGATCGACGCGCTTGCCGCGCAAGGCGTTCGTTATACGAATTTTCGCACGACCGGGGTGTGCTCGGCGACACGCGCGAGCCTGCATACCGGGCTTAATCCGCATCGCGCAGGCATTGGCTGGCTGACTTTTTTCGACGGCGGCTATCCAGGCTATCGCGGCGACCTCGCGCCCGACGCGACCACGCTTGCCGAAAGCCTGGAGGCCTCAGGCTATGTCGCCTACCACTCCGGCAAATGGCACATCAACGCCGCCGACACGACCAACAGCACGGGACCGGTTGAAAACTGGCCCTTGCAGCGCGGCTTCACGCGCGCTTACTGGTTTCAAGGTCACTCCACGGACTATTTTCGCCCGTCGCAGTTCTATGACGGCAATGAGCGCATCGACGTCGACGCTCCCGACTACTATGTCACCGACGACATCACCGAGCGCGCGATTGCGTTTCTACGCGACCATGTCGCTCAGCGCCCGGATGCGCCGTTCTTCCTGTCGCTCGCCCATCCCGCCGCGCATTCGCCTTTGCACGCCCCCGCCGAAGACATCGCACGTCATCGCGGCCGCTACGATGTCGGATGGGATGAAATCCGCACGCAGCGCCTGGCGCGGCAAAAGGAACTCGGGCTCATGTCGCCGGACATCGCGCTGGCGCCGCTCAATCGCGGCGTGGAAGCCTGGTCAGACCTGTCGCGCGATGATCAGCGGCTTTATGCGCGCTATATGGAAGTCTACGCCGCCGTCATGGAACGCCTCGACGCCAGCGTGGCGAACCTGACCGAAGCGTTGCGCTCGCTCGGCCTGGAAGAAAACACCATGGTCGTTCTGTTGTCGGATAATGGCGGCTCGCCTGATGGCGGGATACGCGGCACGCCCAATCTGTTCGCCGGCCGCAATGGCGGCGTTACGAATGCGCGCGCTTTGGAAATGCTCGACGAAATCGGCGGGCCCGACACTTATCCGATGTATCCGATGGGCTGGGCGACGGCGTCGAACACGCCTTATCGTCTGTACAAACACACAACACATCTGGGCGGCGTCGCCGACCCGCTGATCGTGAGATGGCCGCGCGGCGTAGAAGCGCGCGACGAACTCCGATCCCAATATGTCCATGTCTGCGACCTGATGCCGACCCTGCTCGCCTGCGCCGGGGCCGAGCCGCTCGCCACGCGCGACGGCGCGCCCACGCGCCCGATTGAAGGCCTCGACTTTTCGGCCTCGCTGACCAATGCCGACGCGGCGTCCGCGCGCACGTCTCAGCACTATGAGCTCAACGGCTTGCGCGCATATTACGAGGATGGCTGGCGCATCGTGTCATCCGGCCGGTTCGGCGAGCCCGACGAGCGCTGGGAGCTCTTCGACGTCCGCGTCGATCCGAACGAGACCAACGATCTTGCGGCGGAACATCCCGAGTTGGTCGAGCAGCTCGATCAGCGCTGGCTGGACGCCGCGCACCGCTATGACGTGTTTCCGATCGATACGCGCTCTTTGTTCCTCAAATCGTTTACGGCCTTTCTCGAAGGACGGCTCCGACCCGACTGGACGCTCTTTCCGCCCGTCGATCTGGTGCCGGAGGAAACCGCACCAAGGCTGATCGGCCGGGACTTCGACGCAACGATCGAACTGGCGCCTCTGCAGGCGAACGATGAAGGCGCTTTGTTCGTGTTCGGCAGCGCTTTCATGGGACTGGGTCTTTATGCGCAAAACGGCCAGCTCGTGTTCGAACGCGCAGCCTTGCCGACATTCGACCGGCGCGCGATGGCGCTGCCGGTCGGCGCCGCGCGGCTGGAAATTCGCCACCGCCACACCCAGCGGCCCTGGCGTGGGGTGACGACAATAGCCGCAGACGGCGCGGTCATCGCCGAGTTGCAATATGAGCGCTTATTGTTCGGCGCGCCCGCACAAGGGCTGCAGATCGGACGCAACACGGCCGTGCCGCTCAATCCAGCGCTTGAAACGCCATTCGCCTTCACTGGCGACATCACGCGCGTCGACATCCACGTCGACGCCTCTCCTTACACGGAAGCCGAAATTGCGGG
>JAUIEH010000429.1 GCA_030428405.1 Alphaproteobacteria bacterium | reverse complement strand
ATGATGCGCGAGAACAGCGATGCGAGCCCCAAATGGCTCGCGTCCAGACGCGCGATGCAGCCGTAGCACGGATTGGTCCCGGTGGTGTTGTGAATATCGATGGACGCGAAGGGTTGCGCCGCTTTAATCGTCGCCAGGACTTCTGCAGCGATTGACGCCTCAACACTCTCGCCGCCGGCCCAGACACGGTTGAAATCGTTTCCGCCCGGCGCGATGCGCAGTCCCGCCTCGGCCGCATGCACGCCGCCAACGAAAATTATGAGCGGACGATGCGGCGCCTCCTGCGCGAATTTCGCAGCCAGCGCCTGCAGCACATAAAAGCTCGTCGTCTCATTGCCGTGCAGCATGGTCGAGACGAAGAGCGGCGCGCCGGTGCGACCGGGAACGGAAATCAGCGTCGGGTTAGGCAGAACGCGCCTGATGTCGCGCGGACCAATCTCTGCAAGCCCGTCAGGAAAGCCGTTCAAGCGGTCGAGCCTCATTGGATCAGACGATCCATTCATGCACGGGCTCGCCGGTCATCTGGTTTTCGACATAGGCCTCGGTGAGCGCCTGGAAATTCGCTCCGTGTACATCAATAAAGCTGCGCTGCCATTCCGCGCCTGTGCGTCCTGTCAGCATGCGCCGGTGCATGACGACCGAGAGATAGCGCTCGCAATCCGCCTCTGAGACACCCGCCATGGCGAGGCCTGCGCACGCCTCCTCAATCAGCTGGTCGAGCATCAAAGCCTGCACGGACGCCCGCCGGCCGAGCCAGTTTATCTCCGCCTTCAGACCATCGCGCGCAGCCTCGTAGAAATTGTGTTTCGCGTCTTCAAAGCTCATCAGCTTCTCGGGCGGAATGTCCTGATTGGCGTAATAGACTGCGAGCCCGATGGCGAAGGCCGCATTCGCCATCATGTCGATGATGGTTGGGCCCGCCGGCATGACGCGGTGCTCGATGCGCAGATGCGGCTGGCCGTCGTCTTCAAAGCCGATGATCGGACGGTTCCAGCGCCAGAGCGTGCCATTGTGCAAACGCAGATGCTTGAACCGGGCGGGAGGCTCATCCAGACGCAGCGGCAAGAGCGGCGGGTAGAGATCGATATTTTCCTGAAACTGCTCGAACAATGACGCTTCGACATAGCCAGAGCCGAACGTTACGCGTTCGGGCAGCGCTGTTGCGCCGTTATCGCCGCGCGCGCGCAGCGCGCGTTCAAACGCAGGGATGCGGCTCTCATCCCAAAGCGCCTTGCCGTAGAGAAACGGCGAATTGGCCGACGCCGCGACGCTCGGCGCAGAAACGATCATGAAGGCGTTCATATAGCGCGCGGCGTCTTCCTGGTTGACCTGAAGATGGGTCTGGATCGACGTACACGCAGCTTCGAGCATGATGTGGTCGCATTTTAATTCGAACACGTCATAGCCATTGATGACGATGCGCAAAGGCTCATGTCCGCGAAGGCGCGCGATCTGGTCGGCGAGCGCGCGATAGCGGTTGCGGTCCGACATATATTCCGGCTGCAGCATTTCATCGCGCACGGTCGGCAAGATGCCGAACACGGCCGGGCGCACATCGACCTTGCGCGAGGCCGTGCGACAACGCGCCCAGGTGCGGCGCAACTCGCGCTCGATTTCCAGAAACACCTGCCCTGAAAGCGGGTGCGGCGTCGTGTTCATTTCAAAATTGAACTGCGCAAGCTCTTCGACCAGCAGCTCGCTTTGGGCCGCGGCCAGGAAGTCGTCATTGCGCGGCGCGGGCAGATGATCCTTGTCAAGCAGCCAGCCCTCGACCTCCATGCCGAAGACGCGCTTTTCCAGGCGCGCGAAGCCATGCTCGGCAAATGTCTGCTTCAACAGCGCCGTTTCGTCCGCAAGCCGCTGAGCGAACGCGGCGCGATCAGCGTCGGTGAACTCCGTGCGTTCGATCTCCTCGCCCATGGCGCGCGCTCCCGTCCGGCGTCAGCGCGACGGTCGGCGGCGCTGGCCAGACGATTTCGGCAGATCACGCGCGCGCCGTCAAAGTGCACAACAGCGCAGCGTTGGAAAAAACGCCGTCAGCGCACGCGGCGCGCGATATAGGAGAAGCCGCCGATTTCCCAGGTCTCGCCGTCCAATGACGCATCCTGGCGAACCCGAAACTCGTTCTCGGACACCGAGTGAAAAATGATGCGATTTATGCCTGCGCGATCATTGAACAACTCGCCCGACTGGATGAACACGATCTCATCCTCGGCGAGCCCGGCGTCGAATTCGACCTCATCGAGCACTTTCCGGTTGCCGAGCGAATTGGTGGAGGCGGCTCGCAAGTTGTCGCCGTCGAGCCGAGCGCCGAACAAGGTCACGGCGTAGTAATCCGGCCGGCCTTCGATCAAGGGCGGATAGAAATATTCCGCCTCAATCGCGTGACCGCCCATCGCCCAGCGCGCATGCATGAGCGCGGTGGTGGTTGCAGCGTCCTCGCCCTCGCCGAAATGCGCTTCAAGTTCCCAATCGCCGATAAGGAAGGCCAGCCGGTCCAGCGTCTCGGACGCTGCTTGATGACGCGCCTCAACATCCCAACTTAGAGGGGCGGCGTCCTGGGCTGCGGCTGCTTGCGCAATGATTGCGCCCAAGCCTGCGGCGAGCAGGTTGCGTATCGGGTTCAAGCGTGTCTCCTCAGGCAATTGGCCTTTTCGCTGCGTTGATGACGCATTGATCAGCGCGGCGAACCTGCCCGGCGGCGCTGAACCTGGCGAGTTAAATGCCGGTCATTCTTTGGCCATTTCGAAGACGCGGCGGGCGCGATTAATCTGACGACATGGATTCGATGGAACCGACATCCGACGACGGCGCAGCCGC
>JAUIEH010000428.1 GCA_030428405.1 Alphaproteobacteria bacterium | reverse complement strand
GCCCAGATATCGAGCGTCAGTGAAGCGGCGTAAGGCGCGGCCATCGCAAGGACGCCGCCGCCGACGACGTCGCTCGCCGGACGCGGCCAGCCGCGCGCGCGCACGATAGTCAAAAAGATCGACGCGACGGCGATGGCGAAGACGAGCATTGACGGCGTGAACCCGACCCAGGCCGCCGCGAGCATTGCGAATGTGAAGCCCTGTTCGCCCGAAATGGCGTTGGTTGCAGCGAAAATAGCCTCAAAGGCGAACACCAGGCTCGCCACCGCATAGCCCGTGACCATCGCCGACAATGTCCGTCCGACGCCGTTCTCCACGAGACCGTCGCTCCTCGCCGCGCCATGCGGTCCAAGCCATAAGGTTAGCCGAGCGCGCGCGGCCCTGGCGACCATAGCGGCGCAGCGCTGTTGTGCACGCAGATCAGAAATTGTCCGTCAGACGCGCCTGACGCGCGGCTCAGCGACGTCCGCGACGCCCGCCGCGAAATCCGCGACGGCCATGATGGCGCGCGCCCATGCGGCGGCCGGGCTGAACGATCACGCGCACATCGTCGTCACAACAGCACGCAGCCGCGCCCATAGTGTCGCCCACGCCGCCGGACAGGCCGGAAATGAAATCCTGCGAGAGCTGCACTTCCTCGCCGGCGCGCACGGTCTCAGCAGCGCGCACGACGCGCGGCCCGCCCAGAAGCGAACCATCATCGCGCACCGCGCGCTCGGTCAGATCCGTCGGACAATCATGTCCTGGCTCGCACGGCGCGGGGCCGTCAGCGAGCGCCGGCGCAGCGGCGATGGCCGCAAGGATGGCGGCGGCGGATAAAATCTTGCGCATGATGGGTCCTTCCCCGAACCGCGAAATCCTAGCGGCTTGCGCATTTGTTCAATAGGCGATGCCCGCGCCATCGGGTGTTCAAGCGCTCTGCTTCGCGTCAGAGGCTAACCGCTCGTGCGATGCGCGCCGTTACGCCTAAAAATCCGACACGACGCCCTTGCGTTCCCAGTCGCCATAACGGGTC
Organism: Alphaproteobacteria bacterium; assembly: GCA_030428405.1. Taxonomy (GTDB): domain Bacteria; phylum Pseudomonadota; class Alphaproteobacteria; order Caulobacterales; family Maricaulaceae; genus JAUIEH01. The sequence goes on along the minus strand of JAUIEH010000428.1, from coordinate 1,806 downwards.
GGCTCGGGTCCCTTGGGGCCTGCGCGTTCATCCGCCGGCGCCTCGAGCGGAACGGATTTGCGCCGCTCGGCGGCTTCTGCGAGCGCGCGTCTGGCTGCGTCCGACAAGGCTTTGCCCGGCGCCGCGCCATCGGGTTCGGCCGGCTTCTCGTCGTTTTTCGGCGTTGAATCAGTCATCGCGCACTCTTCCCACAGACGCTCTGCGCTTACATATAGCCCAACGCGGACAGGCGGCGCGTGCAGGAGACGCAAAAAATGAATCAGACCCGCACCTTCATGCTCTTGGCCGCCATGACGGCGTTGTTCATGGGCGTGGGTTGGCTGTTGGGCCAGCAGACCGGCATGATCATCGCCTTCGTGATTGCGGTGGCGCTGAATTTCTTCAGCTACTGGAACGCCGACCGCATCGTCTTGAACGCTTATCGCGCGCGCCCGGCCGAGGATTACGGCGACGACGCGCGCGTGCGCGCATATCGCGAGGACGTCGTCCGCCTCGCCGAGCGCGCCGGCATGCCTGTCCCGAAAATCTACGTCATCCCGGTCGATCAGCCCAACGCATTTGCAACCGGGCGCGACCCGCAGCACGCCGCGGTCTGCGCCACGCACGGGCTTCTCTCCATGCTCAACCGCGAAGAGATCGCGGGCGTCATGGCGCATGAACTCGCGCATGTGAAAAACCGCGACACGCTGACCATGACCGTGACCGCGACCATCGCCGGCGCCGTCGGCATTCTCGCCAATATCGCCTTTTTCTTCGGCGGCGGGCGTGATCGCGGCGGCGGCCTTGCTCTGCTGGTCGTCGCCCTGCTCGCGCCAATCGCCGCCGCCATCGTGCAGATGGCGATCAGCCGCACGCGCGAATATGAAGCCGACCGCATCGGCGCGGAAATCGCGGGCAACCCATTATGGCTCGCTTCCGCCCTGCAGAAGATTTCCGGTCAGGCGAGCCGTTATGAGAACGAGCCCGCCGAAGATAATCCGGCCACGGCGCATGTCTTCATCGTCAATCCGCTGAACGGCGCGCGCGCGGATAATCTGTTCTCAACCCATCCCGCCACAGGCAATCGCGTCGCCCGGCTTGAAGCGATGGCTGCGCAACTGGGCGTGACCTCGCTCGGCGCCGGCGCGCGGCGTCCGGGGCCATGGGGCTGAGCGCGCAAGCAAGCACGCTGCGGGTTTACGCTTGAGCGCCGCGACGGGAACCGCCGCGCGAGCGAGCGCTGCGCGCGTCGTCTCTGACGTGCTCGATCGCGGTCAGTCGTTTGACGCAGCGTTCGCGGCCGCAGCGCCCAAAGGCGGCGAAGCGCGCGACCGCGCCTTTGCGCGCGCGCTCGCCTCAACCAGCCTGCGCCGGCTCGGCCGCATCGACGCCGTGCTCAAGCCCTATCTGAAGCGGCCTTTGCCAAAGTCCGCCGGCTATGCGCGCGCGTTGTTGCGCGTCGGCGCGGCGCAGCTCCTGTTTCTGCAAACCCCGCCACACGCCGCCGTCGGCGAAACGACAGGCGCCGCCGACGCGCTGCCGAAATGCAAGCGCTTCAAGGGTCTGATCAACGCCGTGTTGCGCCGGGTGGCTGCGGAGGGCCCTGCGCGTCTTGAGGCGATGTCGCCCAGCGATGACTGGCCCGACTGGTTGGTGCGCGCCTGGCGCAAAGACTATGGCGCAGAGGAAGCCGCGAGCATCGCGCAAGCCTGCGGCGCGGAGGCTCCGCTCGACCTGACCGTAAAGTCGGATCCGGAAGCCTGGGCGGCGCGGCTCGGCGGCGCAGTGACCCTGCTCGGCGGCGTGCGTCTGGAAAGCCATGGCGAC
>JAUIEH010000427.1 GCA_030428405.1 Alphaproteobacteria bacterium | reverse complement strand
TTGTCGCGCAAAGCGCGGCGCTCGGCGGCGTCCACGCGCCCCGCCAGCTCGTTCAGCCGCGTGCGCTTATCGGCAATGTCGCGCACCAGCGCTTGCGGGCGCAGACCCGCGGCGGCGCGCTGAAACCTGATGGCCGAGCGGTCCGCCAGCGCCTTCAGCCCGGAGCGCAGGCGCTGCGAGGCCATGTCGAGACGCTGGGCGCGCTGGCCGATCAGGTCTTCCAGACGCGGCATGCCGCGCGCAGCCGAAGTCAGCGCGGCCGTGCGCCCTTCCAGCATGCGCGAGACCGCGCGGCCGAGACGTCCGCCATACGTATCGAGCCCGGCGGCAAGCTCGCCGCGCGGCGGCGTGGTGACGACTTCCGCAGCCCCTGTCGGGGTTGGCGCGCGCAGATCCGAGGCGAGATCGATCAGCGTCCAGTCGGTTTCGTGACCAACAGCCGAAATCAGCGGGATCTCAGAGGCCGCGGCCGCGCGCACGACGATTTCCTCGTTGAACGGCCAGAGGTCTTCGATCGAGCCGCCGCCGCGCGCAACGATGATGACGTCCGGCCGCGGCGGCGTTTCGCCCGTCCGCGTGAAGCGGTTGAAGCCTTCAATGCCGGCGGCGACTTGTTTGGCGGCTTCCTGTCCCTGCACCAGAGCCGGCCAGATCAGCACATGGCGCGGAAAGCGCTCGGCGACGCGGTGAAGAATGTCGCGAATGACCGCGCCCGTCGGCGAGGTGACCACGCCGACGACTTCGGGATGGCGCGGAATGGCGCGTTTGCGGTCGGTCTCGAACAGACCTTCGACGGCGAGCTTCTTCTTGCGCTCTTCCAAGAGCGCCATCAGCGCGCCGACGCCGGCCGGGGCCATGCGCTCGATGATGAGCTGATATTGCGAGCGCGCGGGATAGGTCGTCAGCCGCCCCTCGGCGATCACTTCCAGGCCCTCTTCGGGCTTGAAATTGAGCTTGCCGACGCCGCCCTTCCACATCACCGAGCCGAGCGTGGCCTTGTCATCCTTGAGGTCGGTGTAGAGATGGCCCGACTTGGCCACCACCACGCGCCCCAGCTCGCCGCGCACGCGCACGAAGCCATAGGCGTCCTCGACCGTGCGCTTGAGCGCGCCTGCGATCTCGGAGACGGAATATTCGGGGACGTTGGCGCCATTCTGCGCTGCGGCTTCACTCATGACGCGCGTTTTAGCGGAGTCGCGGGGTGCGCGTCACCTCGCATGCGCGCTTGTCCGCAGGGGAGCGCGCAGAGCGCCCATCTGGGTCCAAATCCTTCGGCTCGCCCTGAGAATGACGGGTATCTTGTTTGCGCCGCCGCACGCCATGCGGCGCGCTGGGTGAGCGCGGGAAATCCCGTCATCCTCGAGGCGGCGAAGGAGTTCGGCGCAACTCGCGTTGCGCCGAGACTTGGCTCCCCCGCCGCTAGCTCATCCGCTCGAGCGCGACAGCCGTGGCTTCGCCGCCGCCAATGCAGAGCGAGGCGACGCCGCGCTTGGCGTCGCGGGCTTCCAGCGCCGCCAGCAAGGTCGCCATGATGCGCGCGCCCGAAGCGCCAATGGGGTGGCCAAGCGCGCAGGCGCCGCCATTGACGTTCACGACGTCATGGGAGAGGCCCAGATCCTTCATCGCGATCATCGGCACGACGGCGAAGGCCTCGTTGAACTCGTAGAGGTCAACATCGCCCACGGACCAACCGGCTTTTTCCAGCGCCTTGCGCGAGGCGGGCACGGGCGCGGTCGTGAAATATTTCGGCTCATGCGCATGCGCGGACGTCGCCACGATCTTGGCGAGCGGCGTGAGCCCGCGCTTTTCGGCTTCCGAGAGCTTCATCATGACGAGCGCTGCGGCGCCGTCGGAGATGGCGCTGGCATTGGCGGCGGTCACCGTGCCGTCGGCGTTGAAGGCGGGCTTGAGCTGAGGAATTTTGTCCGGACGCGCATTACGCGGCAGCTCGTCGGTCTCGATGACCTGTTCGCCCTTGCGCGTCTTTACCGTGACCGGCGTGATTTCGCGGGCAAAACCGCCGTTCTCGGTCGCCTTTTGAGAGCGCTGCAGCGTTTCAAGAGCATAGGCGTCCTGGGCTTCGCGCGTAAACTGATATTCCGTCGCCACCATATCGGCATAGGCGCCCATCGGCTTGTGTTCATAGGCGTCTTCGAGCCCGTCCAGCGCCATATGGTCGTAAACGGAATCACCGCCGAATTTCACGCCCGTGCGGTGGCGCTGCAATAGATGCGGCGCGTTCGTCATGGATTCCATGCCGCCCGCGACGATGATGTCGGCCTCACCCGTCGCAATCGCCGAGCGCGCCATGATGGCGGCCTGCATGCCCGAGCCGCACATCTTGTTCAGCGTGGTGGCTTCAACGGAAATCGGCAGCCCGGCTTTAAGCGCGGCCTGGCGCGCGGGCGCCTGGCCTTGGCCGGCCGGCAGCACATTGCCCATATAGATGTGCTCGACATCGTCGCCGGAAACGCCGGCGCGTTCGAGCGCGGCTTTAACCGCGACGGCGCCGAGTTCATTGGCGCTGAAGCTTGATAGTTCGCCCAACAGTCCGCCCATGGGCGTGCGGGCATAGCCGACAATGACGACGGGATCTTTTTCGGTGGTGGTCATGGCGTCGCGTTCTCCATTCTCTTGCGCTAGCCGGAACGCCTTATGAGGCGCTTCCGCGGGCCCGCGTCAAGGCGGAGAGGACGCCCTATGGGCGCGGCGCGGAGACGCGCTGAGCAGCGCGCCTCCGCCGCCATTGCGGTCAGGCTTCGACTTCGAAGGAAATCTGCAGGTTCACGCGCCAGGCTTTGATTTTGCCGTCATCGACGGTGACCGC